>CAIYBQ010000452.1 GCA_903924445.1 uncultured Armatimonadota bacterium
GAACGCAATAATGGATTGCATCCACGACCACCGCGATGTCATCCGTTCCCAGAATGTACTGCAGGGCAAAGTATATCTGTTCCGTGAGGCGCTCCTGGATTTGCGGACGCTTTGAGAAGTACTCCACGATACGGTTCAGCTTCGACAAACCGAGAACATGCTGCCCAGGGATGTAAGCGACCGTTGCATTGCCATCGATGACGACAAAGTGGTGCTCACAGCTGGACATCACCGAGATGTTGCGCTCAACGACCATCTCGTCGTAACGCATTTTGTTTTCGACGGCGGTGCACTTTGGGAAGTTATCGTAGTCGAGACCCCAAAAGATTTCGCTCACAAACATCTTGGCCACTCTGCGGGGAGAGTCGATCAGAGAGTCATCTGTCAGGTCTAGGCCAAGTGCCTCCATGATGCCTCGGAAGTGATGTTCGATCGCGTTCGTTTTGTCGGCATCCGAGAGGTCGCTCGGGACGGTTGGTGTTTCCACACGATTGAGGACCAGGTGCTCGTGTACACGATAGCCAAGCTCAGGATCGGTTTTCGTTTTATTCAGTGCCATAGTTTGTCTTTCTGCAGTAAGCCTGAATGGCTGTTTCAGCCGGCATATTCAAAGTAGTTGCGGTCAGTTTCGCGCACAATGATGCGTGAGAGGCGGGCGGGCGCCGGGATGTGGTCCTTGATGCGGTTCCAGATCACTAATGTCAGGTTTTCGCTGGTCGGGTTGCTGCCAACAAACTCAGGGACATCATCGTTGAGGCATTTGTGGTCAAAAACCTGCATGATGTGCTCCTCAATGACGGTGTCCAGCGCTTCGAGGTCAAGCAGCATCCCGGTCACAGGATCAGGCTCGCCCGTGACCGTAACCTCGACTCCGTAGTTATGACCGTGGCCACCCTTATGGTTACACTTGCCAAAAATCGCGACATTTTCTGCATCGGACAGCCCGGGAGCATGAAGACGGTGGGATGCTGCAAAGTCGATGCAGCGCGTGAGTGAGACCATTGGGTTACCTCCAGCACAGGTGCGCGTAGCGTACAGCGTCGGGCTTTCCCAGACGGTAATTTCACAGAGGCGGGCGCGGGCATCCGTAAAATGTCCTTCAACCTGCTCCCAGACAAAAGATGTGATGTTTTCAAGTGTTGCTTGGCGTTCTGCAAACCAGGCGACCTCGTAGGTCAGATGCTTGTCAGCAACGAGCGCAAGGACGTTTTGCTTGATGCAGCGGTCGATATCCACGATGTTTACAATCATCCCGGTTACCGGATCAACCGCGCCTTCGAATGTCACTTCAACGGTGTAGTTGTGGCCATGACCATAGGGACTTGCCCATCGTCCAAACAATGCTTTGTTCTGTTCATCCGTCAATCCAACCAGCCAGTAGGCATGGCCAGCCGAAAACATCACCCGCCGCTTTAGGCGCATCGTTGTGGAGCTCACTGGCATTGGAGGATTCATCTGTCACTCTGTAACGCTCCGGCCGCCCGGAGGTTCCCTATACATCACCGGGATTTTCACTGACATGATGCCTTCTATCTGTAATACACTGATGTCAGAGGTTTGATTCCCGCACAAAGCCTGCTCGGAAACACAAAGCTCACGTTGTCGAAACCACCGGATTTATCGCCTATGTACACGGAATCAGATATGGATATTGCATCTCCTCCTGCCCCTTATGAACTCTCCCGGGTCCTCGACATCGAACGGCGCCGCCCTGTCCACGTAGCGCCAGCTGCCCCGAATGCTGACTACGATATCTGTGATGTCCTTGTCCTTGGCGGGGGCCTTGGCGGCGTTGCAGCAGCGGAAGCCGCGGCAGCCGATGGAGCAACCGTCATCATCGTTGAGCCAACATCCGTTCTTGGCGGCCAGTTGACATCACAGCTGGTTCCCGTCCCCGATGAAAACCAATATGTTGGCCGTGCAAATGGTGCATCAACAGATCGCTATCGTGCTCTCCGCGAGGATGTCCGTGCGCTTTACGCAGCAAAACCTGGTGTCCGAAAGCAGGCAGCAAACAATATCGGGCAGTGCTGGGTGTCATCTGTATCCGGGCTACCAAGTGTCTGGAGCCAAGCCATCGAGAACCGCTTGGCCCGATTTGTCGACAATGGGCGTCTGAAACGGACGTATCTCAGGCACCAGCTGCGCCGCATCGTCCGCTACTCAGGCAACGGCGACATCAACTATGTCGAAATCGTCAATCTTGAGGATGGCCGAATACATAGGATTGCCCCAAAGATGGTTGTGGATGCCACCGAAGATGGCGCTGCTGCCTATCTGGCAGGCTGCCCTACACGCATCGGACAGGAAGCCGCATCCGAGTTTGGTGAAGCACTAGCTCCAGCGAAGCACCACCCTGAGTGGGTGCAGTCGTTTACCTATGGGTTCCTTCTGCGCTGGGAAATGGATCCGCAAAAGCAAAAGCCACCGGTCACACCGCCGGCTGAATATGATGTCTTCAAGCAGCAGGGCGAATACACGCTCGACTATGTGTACAGAGGCAATGGTATTGAGGCGTATTCGGTTCCGTACGGCGTCCTGGATGCCATCTTGCATACATCGGTTGCTGCCACTCGCACCTACCAGCCATTTTGGACGTACCGACGCCTTCAAGCAGCAGGCTCGTTTACCGGTGGAAAAAGCCCACAGGGTGACATCGCACTGATCAACTGGCGCGGCAATGACTTTCATTTGGAAAGCTATATCGACAAGCCACTGGATGATCAGGTACGCATCCTAAACAGAGGCCGTGACTTTGCGATTGGTTTTCTGTATTGGTTGCAGACAGAGTGTCCTCGCGATGACGGCAACGGAAAGGGCTATCCGGAAATGCAGCCATTTACCAACGCGAATGAGCCACTGGTCGATGCCCTTGGGGTTGCCTTGCATCCATATATCCGTGAGAGCCGTCGTATTGTTGCGTTGGAGATGCTTACCGCGAATCACATGGCTGCGGGTGCCGACAACAAGCGTTGGGGTACTGAGTTTGATGACAGTATCGGGTGTGCCCACTACGCTATCGATATCCATCCAAGTGCCAATGAGCCACATCTCCTTCAAACCGTGGTGCCGTATCACATTCCGCTAGGTGCGTTGATTCCAGCAAGTGGTCCGCGCAATCTTGTGGCAGGTGCCAAGAATTTCGGTGCATCACGGCTGGCGCTCGCAAGTGCGCGGATGCATCCGACGGAGTGGCTGGTTGGCGAGGTTGCGGGGATGCTGGCGGCGATGTCAACGCGTAAGGATGTCCATCCAGCGGTGCTGAAAACCAATGAAACCCACCGGACAGACTTCTTAGAACACATCGCCGCCGCTGGCATCACGCGTTACTGGTCGAACATCCTCAGCCCAGTTCAGCAATAACACCGTGTAACTCTGAATACGTAGCGTGCTGCAGGCTGTTCAGCCTCTTCTGGCGTGGACCAACGAAGACTTCTTGGAGCGCATCGCCGCCGCTGGCATCACGCGTTACTGGTCGAACATCCTCAGTTCCGATCCAGCAGTAACTACGCGTAGCTCTGATTCAGATCAGAGTCCACAAATGATCAAACGCAACCGGCATCGTCCAACGAAGACATCGCCGCCGCTGGCATGACAAGTTAGTTATCCAAAGTTCACAAGTCCGAAACGGCTGAGAGTCACTTCAATCTGCGTCAGACCTTAAGTGCACACTGATAAGCACTCGTCAGTATTCACAATGCTCTTTTTACATTTGTCGAACCTTATTGGGAACCCCTTTCACTTTCGGTGCGTTTTTGAATACAAGAGGTTCACATGTCTGCAATAGTTTTGGCACAACCACAATCCACTCCACTTCACGAAAAGGCGCCGGTTCAAGATGAATACGATGCACGTGTGGATCAGGAAATTCAGCTGGAAGAACGTGTTCGTGGACAAGCGCGTCGTGTAAGCGCGAACGATGCTGATTCGGAAATCGCACCTTGGATTGGCAAATCAGGCCGCCTGCTGACCGCGGCGGAAGAGGTAAATCTTGCTCGGCGCGTCGCACGCGGTGACAAAGTCGCGAAAGACCGCTTGACCGAAGCAAACCTCAGATTGGTTATCTCAATCGCACGTAAATACTGTGCACCCGGCGTGCCGCTGAGTGACTTAATCCAAGAGGGTAATCTGGGGTTGATTCGTGCGGTCGAGAAGTTCGACCCAGAGCGCGGATTTCGTTTCTCAACATATGCAACGTGGTGGATCCGCCGGGCAATAAGCCGCGCAGTCATCAATCAGGGACGCACGATTCGTATTCCTGTATACGTCGCCGATGTTGTCCATCAGGTCACGAAGATGACAGCAACGCTGCGTCAGCAGCTGTCACGTGAGCCATCGATTGATGAGCTTAGTGATGCACTCGAAATGCCACGAAAGAAGATTGAAGAGATTCTTCGATCGTGCTCAGAACCACTGTCGCTCGAAACGCCTGTCGGTGACCGCGAATCGGCTCAGCTGGGTGACTTCCTAGAAGCAAAGGATATGGTCACACCAAGCGATGTCGAGGAAACAATCATACGCCGGGAAGAAGTGCAGCAGCTATTGTCTACGCTCAATGACCGTGAGCGAGAGATCATCGCATTGCGTTATGGCTTGACTGGTGATGCACCGCAAACGCTTGAAGAGCTTGGCTTGCACTTCCAGATCACCCGTGAGCGCGTCCGCCAGATTGAGCTGCGTGCGCTTAAGAAACTGCGTAAACTCGGAACCGATATTCTGAACTAAGTCACGAAAAAGCCCTCTGCAAGTCAGAGGGCTTTTTCGCTTAAGTTCATCGACCTTAGAAGCGAACACCACCCGTAAAGTCAATCTGAAGCTGCTTGGCAGTGGTTGAGTAATATGCCCCGATGGCACGGCCATCCACGAGTTTTACGACTCCAAACTCAGTGTCTCTAAATCGCGTGATACCAAGCTGCGAGTCAATCCGGTTAACGCGGAGCTCCCAATCCTTCCGCAGCGGCATCGATACCGATGCACTCGTACTAGACTGATTTACATCCAAGCCCTGCGTTGAGTTCACAAACACACTCCCACCGTTCGGCGCCGACCAGTCGTACGCAAAACTAAGCCGGTGCTTTGGCGTCGTCACCGATGTCAGTGTCACCAGCTGTGGCTGCTGCAGGTAATCGTAGGTCCACTGAAAATTGCTCGAGGGTGTCAGGGCTGTCCGAAAGGTTGATGAATTTTGCACGGCCAATCCACCTCCATCAAGACCAACAACATCAACATAATTGAGCGAGACTACCTGACTATAAAGCCACCTGGATGTGATCTTTTGTGGTGAACGAATCAAGCGCGTGCCATAGGAATCTGCCATCGACTTCGTTGTGGCCGCCGATGCAACTGTCCTCTGTGTCGTGTTCACAGCCGAAAGCGTCGCTCTCCAACCGGGCAGTCCAAGTTGAAATGGGTTACTTTCTATGGACACCTGTTGGCGATAGTCGGTGAAGCCTTGATCAATTTGAACATTTGATGACCCAACAAACCGACTTGCGGTCTGAAACATGCCAATACGGGCAAACGGAAGCTGATAACCCGCTTGAAGCGATCCATAGATATCCTTGCCATTCGGAACATCGACGAACAGAGATGCATCCGCCTTTGAACCAAACCTGCTGGCATGCTGTAGACGGCTACCACGGCGGCCATCCTGGGCGTTTAGAACTTGAAATGTCCCTGAACCCAGTCGTGACCGATATTGTTGCTCTATGTCAATGCCCCAGCCGGTTCGACGTGCAACGGCACTGCTACCAAACTGCGCACCACGCCGCAAATGAACGACACCCGTACCTGACCGCGTTGCCTGATACGTATAGGGAACATCAACGGTCAGCCCAGTGGATGCAAAACCGAGCAGCTGGTCACGAAAGAGTGTCCGCTGATAAACCGTCATGCGGTGCAGTGGCAATACAGCAAGCGTCTGGCCATCGATTAAGAGCCTTGCGTGCTTAAACAGCAAGTTGTAATCGCCGCCTAGTTCCAGAGAAACCTCACTGGAGACTACGCTGACATCGGCAGTGCTCTGATCAACAATCCTGAATGTATCTGAACTAACAGACTGATTGGTTGGCTTGGCGAGCAATGAAATCGGATCCAGCGTTACAAGCGTGCCTGTGTCAAGTTCCGCAAGTAACTGACGTCGAACAGGGTTCCAAGTTATCCGTCTAACCGATGTGTCGACATCTCTCGTGGTCACTCGGACACCACCGGTGGCGATGACAATCCCGCTCACAACATCCACCTGCAGGGATGTTGCCCTGATAGTGATCGCACCATTAGATGCCATCGCCAAGCCATTTTCTGAGAACGCACCCAGAAGCCGACGTCCGGATGTTCCAGCGTTTACCGCATACACCAGGACATCATCCGATCGAACCGTCAGCCATGTAGATGTAACTTGTAGCTTAAATGTCGCATCATCGACGAAGTCCACGGTCACCGATGCAGGAACTGCATTGCTACCTCCAATCACTGATGCAGTTACCTTGACCTGTCCCACTGTATTGGGAGCAATCAGAGAGACACGTGCGATACCGCCCCGTGTCGTGACTTCATCCTGATCAAACCGTCCACCATTCGTTGCAAAACGAACAATGGTTCCATCTCCCGCAGGTTGACCGCCGACAAACACACGTGCAGACAGGACAACGTTGCTTCGGCCATCCGCTCGAGCGAGAGTGCGATCGGCGGTCAGGTCAAGCACAGAACGCTGAGCATGTGCACCAACTGAAACCCCGGCAAGTGCCAGCGGAAGGACAAGATGTCGCCAAGAAATCATTAGCAGCATCATAGGCGCCAATTGGCAGCATAGCATCTGAGCAACTTCAGAAATCTATGACTAGGTCACCGCAAATCTATCGAGTGGCAAACCAAAATGATTAAAAGCGACCTTTACGCAAGTGTTACGGAGAACATTTCCTGCCACATCTGAGTAACCCCGGACGTCAAATGTAAACACATTCCGAATAGTCAACCGTTCAGATAGTGCCATAAATGAAAAAACGCCCAGCAGGTACATAACATACCTGCGGGACGCTCGATGAACGTTAGCGAGTGCCGCTGTAAAGACCAACCAAACCAAGGATGAACGCCGGCTTGATCCAGCAGCAAAATTCACCGTAAGCCAGCCATGAACCACCTAAGGGGAGATCATTCCCTGTCAGCTCCGAGTAATGCCCGCTATGAAATGAATAAACACATAAGAGTGTGACCCATTCAGACAGTGCCTTAAATCAAAAAACGCCCCGCACGTACATAACATACCTGCGGGGCGCTCGATAAACGTTAGCGAGTGCCGCTGTAAAGACCAAGTAAGCCAAGGATGAACGCAGGCTTAATCCAGTTGTTACCCTTTTTCTTGTTTGCCTTCACAGGCTTAGCATTTTCAACGATCGTGGATGCTGGATATAGTCCACCAATGGACTGTTCTGCACCAACGGTCATTGCACGGGAAACCGCTTCTGCTTCCTGAAGCTTGGATGCAGTCCCTGCGGCCGCAATGCCCTGCTGCTTGAAGTTGACGGTTCCGACTGGGGCACCTGTCGAGGACAAGTAGCGGTTGACATTCAAGTTGAACGATGCGGTGCGACTACCTGCATCGAACTTGTAACTATCGACGAATACTTGAACGAACTCTGTGGCGCCGATGTTGACTGACATCTTCTTAGCAGCATCGCGATCATCAGCCGGTCCGTTGTCGACAACTTCTTTGGAGAACATCTGCTCTTCACGTGCACGCAGCATCGATGGAAGCTTACCAGAGTAAACAACGACGGATGCCCCGATACCTTTGAGGCGAGAACGAAGCGCTTCAACAACAGCAGCAGAGACAGATTTTGCAGAATCGCCTGCGCCATCAACGACTGCAGGGAAAACAACAACCGGACCGGTTGGCAATGGCTTGTTCTGTGCGGAAGCGGGTTGACAAACAGCAACTGCTCCGACGATGGCTATACCGGCAATAAGACCGCGGGTATTCAATAGCATTGGATTATCCCTCTATTAAACTAGTAACCGGCACACCAAGATGTGCCGGTCAACATGATTAGCGAACGACTGAGATCGTACGCGTTTCGGTTACAGATGATCCATCTGTTCCACGTACCGTTACGATGAGCTTATATGGACCAACCGGAACAGAGGATCCATCTGTATTCCGACCATTCCAAACTAGCTTAGCGGTATTTCCAGCCGTCGCACGTCCTGCAGCAATCGTCTGAATAGACTTACCAGACAGTGTAACAATCTGTGCGTCTACTTCAGCATCCTGTGTCAATCCGAGACGGTAAGAGTACGCACCGGAGGCACGTCCACCAGGCTCAGACCGGAGGTAGCTAACAGCAAGCCTACGTGTTGCATCGGTCGCCACAGCTACACGGAAGCGTGTAACTGTTCCATCTCTAAGAGCAACCTTGATACCAGAGGCCGAGCGCAAATCAGATGTAACTCCGGTTTGCATATCCGTAATCGTCAGGCGAACGCGCTTCGGCAAGGAAGACATTCCTGGCCATTGAAGGACACCTTCGCCATCCTGATCGGATTCAACAACCAAGTTCCAAGAATGGGCTTTACCGTTCGCACGTACAACCTGAGCAAAACGCCCCTTGCCTGCATCATCAGCAATGCTCACGGACACAAAGTCCTTGAACGCTGGTGGCTTAGGGACATCGGAGCTGGCCTTCGCATTAGCGCCAACACCAATCACTGCTGCTTCGTCTACCCGACCATTAGGTCCAGCAAGCCGGAACTTGAGGTTCCATGCATCCGCTGTTTGAACAACACGGGTTGCAGGTTCGGAACCTGCGGCTGTTTGTTGTACAAGGGATCCGCGCAACGTAGGTGTTGCAAACTGCAATACAGCCTTGGAGTTGCTGTAGATCCAGTAACCTTGCCATGGCTTCATCACATCCTGGAGGGATCCGAAGAAGTCATACCCACCCGTCGATGGATTGAAGTAGAAGATACTACCCTTCATCAAGCCGCCTGTTACCGCCTCGCCAAAGGAGATGCTAACAAGGTCAGGATTGTTTTCGAGTGCAATCACACGAACGTACTTCAATGGGATGTCATACACGTACGGGTTGGAAATCATGTTCCATCCACGCTCGACCGTGATCTGAACAGGTTGTGTGATCGTCCCGGCGGTCGGAGCCTGAGCTGTGGTCGGCTGTGCACCCTTGAGGAACAGAGCACGCTTTCCATTACCGGTGATAATCGTCGGACGATAGAAGTACGCCGTACCGGTCTCGAGCTTCGTCGAAACCTGCCACCGACCGCCACCACTTTCGAATCCAGTCGTATCTGGCGCCCACCGATAGAACGTCGGGTTCAGCTCTTCAGGACGATTCAAGCTGTTAACAATCGTGTCGGGATTCCCGTTGTTCGAAAGGATTGGATCAAACTGGAACGGGAAACCAACCATTTGATAGACATTTGGCTGAAGTTCGACAATCGGCACAGCAGGGATGTTGATTGTCCGGCTAACAGTTCGGCTGATATTCAATGGTTGACTAACCGAGAGAGATACCTGATAGGTCAATGGACCGAACCGGTCGCCTGTCGGTTCAACAAACCAGCTAGCAGAGCCTTCTTGGTCACCCGAGATCTTGCCAATACCATTTCCAGCGGTCGTATCGACAAGCTTGGTAGGAACATCACGAGTCCCAGCACCAGGCACCGTGCCAAGTTTCAAACCACTAGGAAGGTTGAGCGAAAGCGACACGCCGTTGAATGGAACATCGAATTCGGGATCGCTTGCCTTTTGGCTGTATGCGGAAGCAAACACTTGGAACGGGTTTGGAGTAAGGAACTTAGCACCAATGGAAGCAACCGTAGCACTTGTATTGCCAGCAACCGTTGGGTCAAGGGCAGCGGCAGAGTTGAACTGAAGCGCAGTCGGAGCTTCTGTACCAAGGACTAAGTCATTTGCAAACTGTTCCGTACTGGTACCAAGTCCGTAGTACGTAACAACTGTACGTGACTCACCCGGACGTAGCACATAGCCGGTGTCACCACCAAAGTAGGCAGCAACAGCCAATCCAGCAGAAAACTTCGTATTCCGAGTTGTCTGCGGAAGATAGTTATCCGTTGGTGCAGCCGCTTCACCAGCATACAAGTCAAAGGAATCAGCTACCCAAACCTTGCTAGGTTCCGTTGCACCATTGCCACGCAACAACCATCGAGAATGGAACGGAGGCGTCGTTACATCGTTCAAGTCCTTCTCAGCACGGCGTCCGAAGACTTCGATCTGACTAGGAACCTTTGAACCATCATAAACAGTGGTTTGATTAGTTGCACCACGATCTGGATCAACGTAATAGAGGTTGTTCTCTACAGCACGTTGATTGATCGCATAGCGAAGTCCAACGTTGTGAGCGATGGTGTCGTCATTCGTGATGGTCCACTCGATGCGAGCCGTCGAACGAAGTACCTTCACAGCAGTGCGAATACGAATAACATCGTTCGCACCAACTGTGTACTCACTTGAAAGCACAGGCCCCGTGGTCGTTCTGTCAAAGAACGGAGGAGTCACTGCCTTCGCTGAGTCATAACCAACGTTGGATGTTTCACCATCAACAATGGCTTGAAGATACGCAGGATAGTCTAACGTCGACAGAAGACCTAATGTACCAACCCAGCTGTTGGCGTATGGCCAAACAGACAGGATTCCTGATGCATCATAATTATGCCCAGAGAGTGGCTGGTTGTTGTCAGCTGATGACTGCCGGGAACCACCAGTGGTTCCGAACGACATTCGACCAGCAACTGTCAACGTAATGCTTGGTGTTGATAGCGACAGAGTATTGATGTACCCCATCGAGACCAGGATGTGTTCGTTACCGATGTAGCCCCAGATCGCAGGAGTGGTCCCCTGAGCAGCTGGAAACGGATTAGGCACAGCGGGAATGGACGAGCCAACTCCACCTGTCGTGTCAGCCAATACAGGCGTGACGTTCCAAACACCTGCAAGGCCAAGACCTGCAACGATTGCTGCGAAGCGCTTAGCATTTCGAGTAGACCCGAAACTACGACCATTCCAATCAATCGACATGGATGAATCCTCTTACATCATGCAAACAAACGATGTCAGCCACCATTAAAGGCAGATTCCACCTAGCGGACAACTTGAACCATTCTCTGGACGACCACCTGCTCGTTATCGCCGCCAACCACCTTGATCTCGAGGCGATACGGACCCGCAGGAACAGCTGAGCCATCAGCCGCTTTACCATCCCAATGCATCGTAACATCGCCGCCACTTGCAGCCCTTGTTACACCCAAGGCATTTGAAACCACCTTGCCGGTAACTGTCGTCACAACAGCCGTCGCAGTCGCATCTTTGGTCGTGCTAAAGCGAACCGTGACTCCACCCGTCGCACGGCTAGGCACCGTACGGATGCCAGTAACTGCCAATGGACCAGATGAACCTGTTGGATCAGCTACAAATTGGAACTTGCGCGTAGAACCCGCCGCTCCAGAAACAAACTGCAGCTGACTCTTGTCACCGGCTGAGACACGCTGACCGGTGGCCAGGTCTACAACGGCCCATCGAACATTACGTCCATTGTTTCCGAGCTTATTCCACGACAACGTAACCATCTCGTTGTCCTTCATGGCAGAAACAGCTACGTTCCACGTCTTCCGTGTTGCATCCGCCGAGCGAACATCGTATGCAAGGGAACGGCTTCCACCGCTTTGCTCATCAAGAATACGGACGTAAACATCACCACCAGCAGATGGTGGCTTCGTCACATCGTGCTGATCAGCACCTGACTTACCGCTCTGCGCTACTGCGATGACGTTTTCTGCGTCACGATCACCCTTAACAGATGCGCCGATCTTAAGACCGTACTGAAGGCTACCCATCGCAGCGCGGCCAGCACCTTGGCTTGCAGAAGGAGGCACTACAAGAGTCACATCACGGTAGGTACGCACCCAATAACCTTGGAATGGCTCTAGCCGACCTGCCGGTGCAACAGAATAACTGTAATCACCATTGATGTACGACACCAGGACTGGAGAGATATATCCGAGCTGAACAGCATCTCCCAACGAATGCGCAACGCCATCAGCTACAACACTCACAGCATTCCAGTCAACAGGGTAAAGGAATGGAGCACCAATCATGTTCCAACCGCCATTACCCGCGTACACCTTGATACCAACGGAATCAAGAGCAAGCGGAGACGTTGGTGCAACGCCAGGCGTCGGGAGCTGAGTCGTATCAAGCACCGTAGGACGGTCGATATTGAGCCAGTAACCATTACCGATCGGGCTAATAGACGTCGATGGATTGCTCTGTTCAAAGGTAATAGGCGTACCGGATGTGACCAATCTTGCGGCAAAAGGCCCATTGATGCCAACCGTCGCTACATTGATTACACCGTCCGCGTAAGTAGAGTACTCTTGCTCACCGCTTGCACGCAGCGGGTTGTACCGTGCAACACTAAACGACGGAGCAAGACCCAACAATGCACGCTCAGGTGTTCCAGAAGCGATGCTATTCAGCTTATATGGAACAGCAACCATCGATCGTCCACGTGGAAGAACCTTATCAACTACCGTGATGAACTGGACGTTCTTCTCGACTCCAGCCACTTTCACCACAATACGATACTGCCCTGCACCAAGATTGACGCTCTCCGCTGGATCACGTGGAACCTGTACCGTGAACGACTTACCCTTGATGTCATTCAGACCCAACGTTGGAATATCGAAATGACCGGAGCCGCTTCGTCCACCAACATAAGTCTTCAACGTTGAAGGGGTACGCCCAACAGTTTGAATCTCAACGGTAACATCGCCTTCGTTGATCGCCGGGGCAACAGCACCACTGCCTACAATCTTCGAAACACCAGACATCACTACTGACAGAGGTGCTTGATGGAAGTACGTCGTACCACGATCTGTACCATTGCCACCGACCAGTTCGACAGACGGATCAGGATCAGCGAACGGAAGCACTGCCGAATACGCATCCAAAATACCAGGGCCATACTTCTTCAAGTCTGGACCATCAGCAGCAGCCTGTGCGGTAGACGCTAACGCATCATATACATTGGCAACCGGACACCCAGACGCAATCAACAAAGCGGCCACACCAGCTACATGTGGAGACGCCATCGATGTACCAGCATAAGCTTCGTACAGTGATCCGGGAACCGTGCTAAGGACATCGTCGAGAAGGTTGCCATTCAACGCACCGCCAGGAGCAGCAATCTTCTTTTTATTGCCACCAAAGTTTGAGTACGTAGCCAACTTCCTGTCTGGAGCAACCGCTGTAACGTTGATTACAAACGGGTAATCACTCGGGTAGTGCTGAGTTACGTCATTATCGAGAGAATCATTGCCCGCCGCCGCAATAACAACTGTATTGCCGTTATACAAATCGCGGAACGCTGACTCCTCTGTCGTCGATGTTCCATAACCACCAAGGGAGAAGTTAGCTACATCAACGTTTTGCGTAATCAACCAGCGAACAGCCGTGATGATCTCTGCACTCGTAGTTCCACCGCTGGAACCGAACACACGTCCAGAGATGATCTTGATATCAAGTCCCTGTCGCTCCCAACCGGCAATTCCAGCAACACCGACATTGTTATTAGTCGAAGCACCGATGGTGCCGGCAACGTGCGTACCGTGCCCCATTGTGTCGCCATTCGATGGCTCAGCAGTATGGAAGTCCTGTTGTACGACACGGGACAAACCTGAGACAGTTTTGAAATCTGGATGGTCAACCTGAACACCAGAGTCGATAACACCTACTTTGATCTGACGCTTGCCAGCTTGGATATTCCAAGCCTCCGGCATCCTAATCATGTCGTAGTGCCATTGCTTTCCGTACTGAGCATCGTTCGGCGTGATCTTTTGACCACCTGGAGCCGTCTGCTTCGGAAAACGCAAGTAGTTCAAGTCGGCGGAGAGTGCTCCACCAGCTCGAAGGCTTGCAGCGATTTCAAGATCCGGAGCCAGGTTGGATGTCGATGGCGTTGATTTATCACGACCAACGACACCAACCAGATAGTGCCCAGGAGAATATGCAAGCGGACGAATAACCTCACAACCAGACCCAGCAACAATTCGTGCTGCATCGGCTGCGGTCATAGACTCACTGAATCGAACAACGATTTCACCAGGAACCGATTTTGCCTGCTGCGCCAACGTAGCGCTCGAGAGCGCACCGACGACAATGGTTCCTGCAAGTAGCTTGAGTAGTGACATAGGGTCTTCTCGCTTACACAATTATCAAACTTACGAAGTCAGCTGAATTCCCGGAGAGGATGAACCTCTCCGGATAGATCAACTAGTTGCTAGGAGGGCCTGGAGGCGTTGGAAGCTTTCCAAACGCAGAGCCATCCTGGCTGTAGACGAAGTCACCCGCATTAGGAGTGTCCTTACCGACTGGACCTGGAAGGTCACCGGCATTACGTCCACCAACTCTGTAGTACACACGATCACCAGAGCGGAGGTTACGGAATTCCGTCGAGATGTCGAATGTCTCTGTTCTGGAATCAATACCGGACAGGTAAGGAGCCGTAAACGGTCCCTTCTGAACCTTGTTCTTAAAGTCAGGACGTGATGAGAACTCAGCAACATACTCGTTAGCACCAGGAGTGGTCCGGAACGAAACCGTCACACGTCGGAGGTCTTGATCAACCGTAGGACCGGTTACACCAGGACGAGCGATTGGAGTCACTGCACCACTGGTCGCTTCGACGTTGGACTCACGGTAAAGAATTTGCGTTCCACCGTTGTTTCCACCGCCACCACCACCAATGTTTCCACCACCGCCGCCGCCGATGTTGCCACCGCCGCCACCGCCGATGTTGCCACCGCCGCCGCCGCCAATGTTTCCACCACCGCCTCCGCCGATACCGCCGCCGCCGATACCGCCACCACCACCGATGCCACCTGCACCACCGCCGCCACCGGAGTTACCGGAAAGGTCAGCTGCTGCAAGTTGCTTGTACAAAACGGCAACTCTGTAGCGATGCGTAGC
>CAIYBQ010000453.1 GCA_903924445.1 uncultured Armatimonadota bacterium
CGCAAACAGCATTTCATTGAAAATTGACCCGACTCTGCCGTTGAAAGATGGCGGCTACCGGATGACTGTGGGGCCGGATGGCGTCCTGATCACCGGCAAGGATGCGGCGGGTGTCTTCTACGCCACGCAGTCATTGATTCAGCTGGCTCCTCCCGCGGGGGATGCGCGCTGGGCGATGCCGGATGGCGCTGCGGTTTCAAGCGTGCGCATCGATGATGAGCCTACCTTTGGCTGGCGCGGTATTCAGCTGGATGTCGGGCGCTGGTTCCTGCCGGTGGAGGACATCAAGAAGCTCCTCGACTGGATGGCGTTTCACAAGCTGAATGTCTTTCACTGGCACCTGACGGAAGATCAGGGCTGGCGCTTTGAGTCCAAAAAGTATCCAAAGCTCACCGAGATTGGCGCGTGGCGTGACAGCTCGCCGCCTTATGGGAACCGCAACGCAGCGGATGGCAAGAAGCATGGCGGTTTCTATACGCAGCAGCAGTGCCGTGATGTCGTCGCTTATGCAGCAAAGCGCCATATCACGGTGGTTCCAGAGATCGAGATTCCCGGCCACTCCAGCGCTGCGATCGCGAGCTACCCGTACCTTGGCAACGATGACATCCCTGGATACGCACCAACCGTGATGACCCAGTGGGGTGTTCA
Organism: uncultured Armatimonadota bacterium; assembly: GCA_903924445.1. Classification (GTDB taxonomy): domain Bacteria; phylum Armatimonadota; class Armatimonadia; order Armatimonadales; family Armatimonadaceae; genus CAIRTT01. The sequence goes on from CAIYBQ010000453.1 coordinate 649, forward strand.
GAGCTATGTTCTGTCGCCAAAGGAAGAGACATTTAAGTACATCGAGGATGTCCTGGATGAAGTCTGCAAGGTCTTCCCGAGCAAGTTTATCCATATCGGCGGTGATGAGGCTCCAAAGACACAATGGAAGAAATCACCATACGCCCAGGGTGTGATGAAGCGCGAAGGGCTCAAGGATGAAGAAGAGCTGCAGAGCTACATCATCAAGCGCGTCGAGGGGATGCTCACAAAGCGTGGGCGCCGCTTGATCGGCTGGGATGAAATCCGTGAGGGTGGCTTGTCGCCAAACGCAACTGTCCAGGCGTGGCGCGGTGAGCAGGGTGGTATCGACACTGCGCGTGAGGGCAAGGATGTCGTGATGTCGCCGACATCCCATATGTACTTTGACTACTACCAGGCGGATCCGAAGTCGGAGCTCGCCAAGGGTCCGGAGTTTGAGTGCATCGGTGGCTTCTTGCCGCTTGAACAGGTTTATTCCTACTATCCGCTTCCAACAGTCTTGAACGCGCAGGAGCAGAAGAAGATTCTGGGCCTCGAGGGACAGATCTGGGGCGAGTATGTGAAGTCGTATGAGAAGGCGATGTACCTTGGGTTTCCGCGTGCGGCGGCGATGGCGGAGACGGGCTGGTCGCCAAAGTCCCGTAAGAACTATGCAGATTTCACAGAGCGTTTGGCAAAGGTGAATGAGCACTACAAGGCTGCCGGACTCAAGGTCGGCCCACTCAAGTAGAGTTTTGTTGAGCAAGTAGGTTTCGAAAAGCCCTCTGGTGGTTGACACCAGAGGGCTTTTTTGTGTGCAAAAAACAGATGACGAAAAAAGTTCTGTAGGGGCAGGCTTCCACGCCTGCCCACGCTGCGGAGTCGCGTATCGACAAACAGGCAGACACAGATGCATGCCCTTACGAAAGTCTAATCGTTTATTCCAACCCTATAAAAAGAAAAAACCTCCCTCCATTTCTGGAAAGAGGCTTTCGTTCATCTCGAAATTCCCAGTTACTGGGTAATCAATACAATCCCCACATTGGCCAGGAACCTGTCCAGGTTGGGTTTGCAGGGCTACCAGAACAGATGTTGAAGCCTGCTGCAGCACCGGCATTCGTACGGAATGTACAAGCTGGCATGGTGTACTGAGCGGATGTTGGGCACTGTGCAAGGAATGCCTTCACATTGAGGTACTTTGCATGGCCATCGGCATATGCAAGGGTAAAGCCTTCAGAGTGAGGAGCATTATTGCGGTCTGGAATACCGCTTGGCATCAGGTAAGCAGCCCAGGATTCACGCAGTGCAGCAGGGTAGACCGTGCTGGTGTTTGTGATGTAGGAGAAACTGATCTGGTTGCGAAGCTCCATCAGGACCATCGTGTCCGCAGGGGCTTGAATACCAGCAAGGGTGCCACCTAGGAACGATGGGTTTTCCCCACCAACGAATGGGCGGCCAGAGACTGCGAGGTGCATGGCGTAGCCGTTACCCTTGATCTCGCCGTTGCCATTCCATGCTGCTTCATCACGGGTACGGGATGGGCAGAAGAAGACTTGGCTGTTCTTGATGTATGGGTAGACCCATGCTTGCCACTTGTAGTGGTTGATGCGCAGTGCGAAGCCTGTGCTCGCCGCTGGGTTCAGAGGTCCAGGGCCCGTTGGCAACGTGTAGTCTGCGCGTGGGTAGTTCTCATCGTAGTCCTGAACATACATCAGCATGCCAAGGCCAACCTGCTTCATGTTCGACAGACAGGATGTCTGACGGGCCTTTTCACGGGCCTGTGCAAATACTGGGAAAAGAATAGCTGCCAAAATGGCAATAATAGCAATCACAACCAGGAGTTCGATGAGCGTAAATGCGCTCTTTCGCGATGTGCGAGTCATATAAGGTCTCCAATACGGATATGAGTGACACCTGCCAAACAGGCCGATATCACCGCAGTATGACAGATAGACCCGGAGAAATCCCGTTTGATGATGGTCATCAAAATTAATAATTGGCACAAATTGGAGTTTTGTGTAATGCGTTGATATTGCCTGATGGTTCACTGCATACCCGCTATCATCAATTTGTTGCCGTTGGGCGTAGGGCAAAACAGACCTTTCTGTGATGCCTATCGGCTATACTCAGAACGTAACCACATGATTGTGTGTCCCGTGCTTCCGGGACGGGGAAGGGCGATGTTGCCATGCTGACAATCCGGGGAAATAATCAGGGCCGCTTCTGCGATGGCCTGAGTCGACGTGATTTTATGACCATCGGGGGGCTCACGCTCGGCGGTCTCACCCTGCCTCAGCTCCTCGCGACCGAAGCCCGTGCCGGTGTCAAAGGCAACCACAAAGCCGTCATCATGGTCTTCCTGCCCGGAGGACCAAGTCATCAGGACATGTTTGACATGAAACCGGATGCCCCAGCCGACATCCGTGGCGAGTTCAAGCCCATCAAAACAAATGTCTCCGGTATCGAAATTTGCGAGCATATGCCGCTCCTTGCGAAAATGATGGACAAATTCACCATCATCCGGTCGATGACGGGCACACGCGATGAGCACGACTCCCACATTTGTATGAGCGGCTACTCGGCATTCGAGACAAGCCAGAACAAGGCACCCTGCATGGGTTCCGTTTTGTCCCGCCTCGAAGGTCCACTGGATAAAACCGTTCCGCCATTTGTTGCTCTTCAGGGGAAGGCGGGCCATACGCCGTGGGCCGACCCAGGCGATACCGGCTTTCTTGGCGTCGGGCATAGTCCGCTGCGTCCCGCCGGCCCGATGATGACCGATATGACCCTCGGCGGTCTCTCCCTCGATCGTCTCGCGCATCGGAAACAGCTGCTTACATCCCTCGATGCCTATCGCCGCAATGTCGACAGCCTCACTGGCCTCGATTCACTATCCGAGCAGGCATTCAATATTTTGACGAGCAGCAAGCTTGTTACCGCCCTCGATGTCACTAAGGAAGACCCAAAGGTCCGGGCGATGTACGGGACTGGGCGTCTCGAACCTGTGGATGATGGCCTTCCGATGCTCAATGATCAGTTCCTTGCAGCGCGGCGTCTGGTCGAAGCTGGCGCTCGCTATGTAACGCTTGGCTATGGACGATGGGACTACCACGGCGACAACTTTGGGCAGCTTAAACGCTACCTCCCGATGCTGGATCAGGCACTTTCAAGTCTGGTCACAGACATCCACAACCGCGGGCTGCAAAACGATGTCACCGTTTGCGTCTGGGGCGAATTTGGGCGTACGCCGAAAATCAACAAGGAAGGTGGTCGTGACCACTGGCCACGTGCTAACTTCTGCTTGCTCGCGGGCGGTGGGATGCGAAATGGCCAGGTCATTGGGTCGACAAACCGCTTTGGCGAAGAACCGGATGAGCGTCCAATCGACTACAAGGATGTCTTTGTGACCATGTATCACAACATGGGAATTGACATTGTGAATACGCCCGTGCCGGAAATGAATGGTCGTCCGAATTATTTGTATGCGGGGCATGAGCCTATCCGGGAGCTGGTGTAGGAGAGTGTTTTTTCTTTTTTCTTCTCAGATGTCCGTGATGCCATGCGAATTACGCAGTGATGGTGTTTCGGGGCATGAGCCTATCCGGGAGCTGGTGTAGGAGAGTGTTTTTTCTTATTTCTTCTCAGATGTTCGTGACGCCGTGCGATCTACGCATTGATGGTGATGCCGGGCATGAGCCTATCCGGGAGCTGGTGTAGCCATGCTACGTATCGAAGGAACATCCAGCGGGTCATTCTGTGACAACGTCTCACGCCGACAATTTCTGAAAGTCGGTGCGGTTGGCGCCCTCACGCTCCCACAGCTCCTTGCCGCCGAGGCCCAGGCTGGGGTTGGCAATAGCCATAAAGCCGTCATCATGATTTACCTCCCGGGCGGCATCGGGCATCAGGATTCCTTCGACCTCAAAATGGATTCCCCGTCCGACATCCGGGGAGAGTTCAAGCCCATCAAAACCAACCTCCCCGGGCTTGAAATCTGCGAATACCTCCCAAAACTTGCCACCATCATGGACAAGTGCACCGTGATTCGCTCGCTGGTTGGCGCACGGGATGAGCACGCATCCAACCTCTGTATGTCCGGCTACACGCAGGCGGAGACATCTCAGCTCCACAGACCAACGATGGGTTCCGTCCTCTCTCGCCTCGAGGGCTCGGTTGACAAAACCGTCCCGCCGTTTATCAATATGGCCGCCCGGACCCAGCATCCACCTTACAACGATCCGGGCCCGGGATTTGCCGGCATTGCATACTCTGCGCTGAACCCGAACGGCCCGATGATGGCTGATATGACCCTCGGTGGCATCACCTTGGATCGCTTGGCGCATCGACGCCAGCTGTTGACATCCCTGGATGCCTACCGCCGCAAAGTCGACTCCCTCGAAGGTCTCGATAGCCTCTCGCAAAAAGCGTATGACATCTTGACATCCAGCAAACTTGTCAACGCGATGAACCTCGACAAGGAAGACCCAAAGGTCCGCGCACGCTACGGCAAGGGGATTACCGCGGTTCAGGGGGATGCATCCCCGATGCTTAACGAACAGTTCCTCGCAGCCCGGCGGCTGGTTGAAGCGGGTGCGCGCCTTGTTCACATTTCCTACGGCTTCTGGGACTGGCATGGCAATAACTTCAAAATGATGAAGGATCACCTGCCGCACCTTGATCAGGGCGTGCACGCACTCATCACGGATCTCCACGAGCGTGGACTCGATAAGGATGTCTCTGTTGTTGTCTGGGGCGACTTTGGCCGATCACCTAAGATTAACAAGGATGCTGGCCGTGACCACTGGCCACGCGTTTCGTGCGCGCTCCTTGCGGGCGGTGGGATGCGACATGGACAGGTCATCGGGTCCACGAACCGGCTGGGTGAAGAAGCGGATGACCGCCCGATCGACTACAAAGATGTCTTTGTAACGCTCTACAACCAGCTGGGGATTGACATCGTCAATACGCCTGTACCAGAAATGAATGGTCGTCCGAATTACTTGTTTGCTGGACACGAGCCCATTCGCGAGCTGGTGTAGCCAGTGCCCGGTTTTCTGATTGTTGTTGCTGGAATTGCTTTGGCATCCACTGGGATTCCCCAGCAAAAGCCTACGCCACCACCTGCGGCTCCCAGCTACCAAAAAGACATTGTTCCAATCCTGAGAACGGCTTGTGTTGGCTGTCATGGCAACACGCAGCCTTCCGCTGGGTTTTCCGTTGCATCGTATGAAGACCTCTTCAAAGCCGGCAAAAAGGGACCACAACTCGTAGCGGGAAAAGCGGCTCAGAGTCGTCTAGTACGCATGGTTCTTGGGACCGAGCA
>CAIYBQ010000454.1 GCA_903924445.1 uncultured Armatimonadota bacterium
AATGCCCCGTTCCAAGTCATTGCATCCGATGGCGGACTTCTCGAATCACCGGTCACGATGCGCCGCCTGTACATGGTTCCGGGAGAGCGCTACGATATCATCATCGACTTCTCGCAATACCCGCTGGGTACCCAGATTGCTTTGATGAACGATCTCTTCCATGCGGATGGCAACAAACCAGAAGAGATCCGGGTCCCACAGCCACAGCTACTGTTTGTCGTTGACCGGAACGCTCCAGATCCATCACAAGTGCCGCAGCGTCTGAGGGTTATCCCACCACCAGATGTCAGCAATGTCATCGCAACCCGCAGGATTGAGTTCGACCGCCGCAACGGTGGCTGGCAGATCAACCGCCGCTTCTGGGATCCAACACGCCCACTGTTTACCGCAAGGGCAAACACGACGGAACGCTGGAACCTCATTGTCGGTGGCGGTGGCTGGCACCATCCATTCCACGTCCACATCGACAGCGTACGGATTCTCAGCCGAAATCGAAGACCGGCAGCGGTTCCAGTACACGAGCGTGGACGCAAGGATGTCGTTAATATTCCAGGTGGCCAACAGGCAGAAGTCCTGATGAAGATCCACTCCTATACAGGGCGCTACATGCTTCACTGCCACAACCCGGCACACGAAGACTTGTACATGATGGGATTCGTTGATGTACGGCCATAAGTCAGGACCTCCAGACCTAAACCCGGACATCAAGCGCCTCCTTAGACCGACAAAGGTTGTGGAGCGCTCAGAACCCATGACGCAGCTGTTGGATATTCCCCTTGTAACACACAAGGGGATGACCACCACCAGCAAAGTCATCGGTAAGCGGTGTGTCATCCTCCAGCTCTTTTACACGCGCTGTGATGGCACATGCCCAGGAACAACAGCACTGCTCTCCGACACTGCTAAAGCACTTGGAGAGCGCCTTGGAAGGGATGTCACCATCTTGTCCATTTCGCTGGATACAACCCGGGACTCCGTCGCTGACATTCGGCAATATGCACGTCTCCACAACGTCCCGGATGGCTGGTACGTTGCGGCGGTTTCACCATCGGATGCGAGTGCTCTTCTCAAGCAGCTTCGCTTACCGGAGGTAAAGCTGAGCGGGGATGGCCGAATCAAGCACACCCAAATGGTGTACTACGGCACAAATGCAGGTGGCCGCTGGCGGATGATTGCAAGTAAGGCGGCGACGCCAAAGTTGCTGGTCAAAATGGCGATGTTCACGCAGAACACGACCACGCCGGCCATGCTTTCCAACTTCGGCGAATAGCCGTTGGTGGACGATGCATTGGTAGCTGTGCGGCTTTCCTGTTTGTCGCACAGCTACCAATGTCAGCTAACCTGAAGTAAACCCAACGCGGTGGAAGGCTCCGCTCTCACCTGCCTGGACAACTGCGGCATGTTCCCGAAGCGGTAGAAGACTGCCGAACGTTAGGAATTCCGAAAGCGCATGGCAGTGCGCGGATGCAAACGCCAATGCCCGAACCAAATGTTCAGGACGATAGTTATGGATGCCCTTGATTGTGATGCATTTTCGGATCACCGTTTCCATGTCAAGCGGCAGCGCAGGGGATGGAAATACGGCACCAGCAAACACAATCGTACTGCCAACTCCCAAGTGCTGCATCAACATCGAAAAGTCTGAGACATGTCCTGCGAGCTCTAGATAGATGTCGATTGGTTCACCAGCTGTCGCATCAGTGAGCATCAGCGCCATACTCTCAGGTGCAATCGTCACAAACCCCATCCGCTTCGCATCCGTTCTGCGCTGCGGCTGAGCCTCCAAACAAATCACCTGCTTCGCACCGCCACTCTTAGCCATGATCGCAGCCTGCATCCCGAGCTGACCCGCGCCATTGATGAGGACAATCTTATCCCTGATATCACCCGCGGCTTCGAGGACAGCACATACGGTGGCCGTCGAACATCCAATGGTTGCGGCAATCCGACTTGGTACGTGCTCCGGAACGCGAAGGATGCTCGTTCCGGGTTTCAGGACCTGATAGTCCGCAAATCCACCCATCCACTTTTCTTGACTGGAAAGCCTTACATGCCCATACTTTAGGGCCCCGGGGCACTTCTGAGGCCAGCCTCTACTACAGGTGCCGCAAGCTCCGCAGCTGGCGACAACGGCCCATACAACCCTGTCACCAGTGCGAAGCGGAATACCTTGCATGTCCGTCGTTGGACCACCATCCCCAATCCGATCGATCACCGAGACCGTTTCATGGCCGAGGACGAGTGGCGTTGGTGCGGTTCGCCGATGGAAGATTGTGTGGAGGTCACTGCTGCACACAAGCGCTGTATCGAGGGCTACACAAACCTCACCAGCACCGATATCCGGGTGCGAATGTTCTTCCAGCGAGAGCTGACCATAATCCCCGCGGTAAACGAGCATTGAAGGCATTAGACAGTCCCTTTCTGGCCGTCTGGCTCGGGTTGCTTCCTGGATGTCAAGATCAACGCAACGACCAACATTGCCATTGATGAAATGGAAACCCAGAGTCCAACGGTTTCGAAGAGGCCCAGAACATTTCCCGCTTTCTGAACCATTGGTTTTCCTACCAACGCTGCCACGTAGGCAAGATACGCAATGGCATCCGCAAGCGTCAAGAGAAAGGCGGCTGATCCCGGCCGGCGAACGATTGCAATCCAGCGCTCAAAGACCGTTGTGTGGATGAGGACATATGGGAGATAGATTCCCGAACCAACCAGCGTCAGGTAGACAAACCCCGTAATGAGGCCATAGTGATGCAGGAGTATGGAAAGTGGAACACAGCCGAATCCAATCACCCCAAGGAGCAATGCTGTCCGAAAGGCAATGGCATTCTTTCGAATCATCGATGTCAGGCCTGCGATAAGCGTGACGACAGCCGCGATGATGCCTTCTGACTGTGTGAACACGAGCGCATTACCGCTGACTTGCAGTCCTTTGAGTAGCTCAGGCATAAAGTCAGCCCGAAAACCACGAAGAACGGTCAGCATTGTGTATGCGAACACCACGCAACCGTAGGCAAGTCCAAGAAATGTCAGTAGTGCAAGCCGGCTGGTACCGCTAAGCTGTGGCCGCGCAGCGCGTTCATCGATGTCTTCTTTTGATGGTTGAGGCAGCTTCGTCAGCATCCATACAAACGCGGCAAACGGCAGGAGGAAAATTCCTCCCGCAATCATCGGCATCGCATAAAGTCCAGCACCCGAAGCTAACACTAGCGTACCAACCGTCTTTGCTGCACCATCTGCGACAATAAAGCTCCCACAGAGTGCCGCCGCCATCGCTTCTGTCATCCGGCGACCTTCAAGAAAGCTAAGGAGCATCCCGAAAATCATCCCGAGAGGCAGGCCATTCATAAACATCGCCAATGGCTTTAGGGGCATCGGGAGAACATTAAGAAGAACCAGTGCCAGCTCAGCGACGACGACCAAGCCAACCAGCACACCCGCCCGCTTTGCGACTGGCAGCTCTGTAATGACCCGAATCCCAATGAACTTCGAGAGCATGTAGCCGCAAACCTGTGCGATCACGAGGGCGGGTTTTATCTCAAGGCCGTAGAGCATGCCATCGGGGTATGTGGCAGCCGTGAATGGTTTGCGAAGCCCATACATACAGAAGTAGGCACCAAATGCGGCAAGCATCGCCCACCAAATCTGGCTGGTCACTCCCTTATGCTGCACCTTCGACAATGTTAGGTCCCCGTTTAGCTTGCTGGCAATCTATCTCTATACAGGCATTGCGCGCGCACATCATCAAGAAAGTGTAAAGAAGTCCGATGAGAGGCATGTAACTAGCAGACGGCGTGATGCTACCGAATCGCATTGCTACCTCAGAGGTTGTCTTCCGGACAGGACAAGCTCAGTCATTCAAATACAAAACCACCTCCCGGTGCAATGCATCCGGGAGGTAGTGATGTTTCCAAAACCTGAAGGATTTAGTTTCCAGGTTTGCCAGGAGGATTCATCGCGCCAGGAGGTGGACCACCAGGGTTTCCGCCCTGTCCCTTTTGCGTTGCTTCCTGCATTGCCTTCATCGCTTCAGGAGGCATTGGAGCACCCCGAGGGGTTTCCATTGCCTTGACATCTGTAGCAGACATCGTTTGGTCGTCCTTAGAGCAGCCTGAAACGATGCCTACAACACAGATTGCAGAGAGTCCAATGATGAACGAACGGCCCAGCATTACGGGCGGTCCGCCAACCACATATTGTTTGCTGCGGTTCCATCAGGATTGGTCTGCTTTGGTTCCATTGCCTTGACATGGCCATCTGCGAATGCAAAGTTAGCCTTGCCGGTGTGGCGTGGGAGGATGGATCCATCGCGGCCCGTTGGGTTATTTGCAGCCGTGACAGCACGGGTGCCATCAGGGATCAGACTTGGGGAGCCGGAGCCATCCCACCAGTTGACACCCGTTACCATCGCACCAGGGCCCCACATCAGGACGTTGCCGTAGGATCCGCTAGCACCTGTCCACACGTGATGGCGCTCAGCAAGCAGAACGGTGTCTGCAGGGCGGCTAATACCAGCAT
>CAIYBQ010000455.1 GCA_903924445.1 uncultured Armatimonadota bacterium
AATGGGTGCACTCCAAGAGCGCATCACATCCACCCGCCGTGGCTCGGTCACATCGGTGCAGGCTATCTACGTTCCTGCAGACGACCTTACCGACCCAGCACCTGCGACGGCCTTCTCCCACCTCGATGCAACCACCGTTCTCGAGCGTAACCTGGCTGCACAGGGAATCTTCCCTGCTGTGGATCCACTGGCATCCACCAGCCGTATCCTCGCACCGGAAATCGTTGGTGAAGAGCACTACCGTGTCGCACGTGGCGTTCAGTCGATTCTGCAGCGCTACAAAGAGCTCCAGGACATCATCGCGATCCTCGGAATCGATGAGCTTTCAGATGACGATAAGTTGATCGTGTCCCGTGCACGTAAGATTCAGCGCTTCTTGTCCCAGCCATTCTTCGTTGGTGAAGCATTTACCGGTATCGCTGGTAAGTTCGTTGGCCGTGAAGACACAGTTCAGTCCTTCAGTGCAGTCCTTGCGGGCAAGTATGATGACCTTCCTGAGCAGGCCTTCTATATGGTCGGCGGGATTGATGAAGTGGTCGCTAAGGCAGCCACCCTCAACTAGGCCTAAGTTGCAATGCCCCCTCCGACACCACATCGGCTGTCGTGAGGGGGCATTGGCATTTGAGACCCCATGAACACCAAGCCCACATCCATTGTTATTCACTGTCTTGTCGCCGGCGCACTGCTTGGCGGCATCCTTGACACGGGTCTGGGCAGCATCCTTCCATGCGCGCCATGGCCCACCCCGCTTGGAACCGGCTTTGGCACTGTGATTGGTAGCACAGCCGGCGGCCTTGGCTATGCGCTTATCTTGGCCGGGATGAAAATCGGTAACTACACCGATCTTAAAAATAAAACCATCCACCGCCTTATCTATAAAGCATCCCTCTTCATCATCGCGTGCAGCATCATGGGTGGCGTTATCGGATTTATATCTGCGAAGCGTGACATTGCAGACCGCCCGATGGCCCAGCTCCGTGAAGCGTATCGAGATATCGATAAAGGCTATGTGAGCAAGGATGAGGGCAAGAAGTTTGTTGATAAGGCTAAGGTAGCCATACGTCTTGCAAGCGATGTCCCCCGTGAGCGCCGAAATATTAGGGTGTTTGCCGCAAGCTTTGCGCTCATCGGTGCCGGGCTGTCTGGACTCTTCCTGATGCTAATCATTGTGCAGAAACGCATCACCAAAACCCTCAAAGAACGAGGCGTCCCGTTGGTCAACAAAGGCTAATCACGACCGATGCCAACATCCACCCGCTGCATTGCAACCATCACCAAGATCACTTTCAACGCATCTGGAATTGCGCAGGGCATCGCGGATGACAACCACGGCACATCGACTCCGTTCACTGCCTACACCGCGACAGTAGGCCATCCCGAAGTTGGCGATGCGATTATTTTGAACACAACGGGCATTTCTCTCGGGCTCGGAACCGGTGGGATGGCGTTTGCGGTTGCTGTTCTGACGCCCGGCGGGGATGTGCGCTCCGGCGATACACATTCCCCAGCCGATCACATCGTCAAAGGTCGCTACACATCAGATCAGACGGCTGTCGTTCCGATTGAAACACACGCTGATTATGCGGAGGATGCGCTCCCGGAAACACCTGTGGTCGTTTGCATGCTGCATTCCCAGCTCCCTGCGGTATGTGCGGCGATCCGGTTACAAAACCCGGAGCTGCGGATCGCCTATATCGCCACGGATGGCGGTGCGCTCCACGCAGGCTTTAGCCAAACGGTACGTGCTTTACAGAAATCCGGGTGGCTTTGCGGGTGCATCACCGCCGGTCAGGCGATGGGCGGCGACTTCGAAGCGGTCACGGTTGCGAGTGCGCTCTGCGGTGCGGTGACGGTTTTAAAAGCCGACATCGTGGTGATTTGCCAGCTCCCAGGAAATGCCGGCACAGGGACGGCATTTGGTCACAGCGGGCTTGAGCAAGGGATGTGGCTTGACATCGCGCAGCGTCTTGGTGGGCGGAGTATTGCAGCGCTACGCGCATCCAGCAGCGATCCCCGCCCGCGCCACCAGGGAACCAGCCACCACAGCCGGACCGTATTGGGAGTGACATCGGGGCATGGGCACCTTGTCGCGGTTCCCAGCGAAGAAGCCGCATACCTCGCAGGCAATGACCAAGAATGGACGGAGCGCCAGCTGGTCGCGCCGATTGTTGTTCCGGATATCCGGGAAATCTGCGCATCGGCGGGTATCTCATTACGGTCGATGGGCAGATCCTACGATGAAGATCCATTGATTTTCAAGTGTGCTGCTGCAGCAGGTACACTGGCATGCTCGTTGTACCGACGGTCTGATGTACGTTCGAATGAGGATATGAAATGAAGCTCTACACACCGGATGATGAAGAAGTCGATCTCCTGATTGCGGGTCACGCGTGGTTTGACCATGTGTTGCGGGCTGAGCGTGGGGAGATCTTTGGGGATGACCATGGCGCCCCGGAAGAGCTCAACTGGCTACGGTTGCTCCCGGTGGATTTGGAGTTTGAGATAGAAGATACGGATGGCTCGCTCGTCGCGGTGGACGATGACGGAAGCATCCTGTCGATTTGGGAAGCCTTCGGCCCGGATGACATCCCGTGGTGTGTCTTTGTCGTCGACCAGGGCGGCGTCCGCCTGCTGGAAGAGTACTCTGTGCTGAAGCTGGATGCGGAAGACTCGGTTATTGATGCCGCATTGCAGCGTGGCTCGGATGAGATTCCAGCCCGGATGCTAGAAGGCGAGTTTACGCGTGATGTGGGTGAGCTTGAAATCCCCGCGTGGATTATGCATCCCGTGGACCGCCCAGACAAGGACTGACCCATGGAGACGCTGAGCGAAACAATCACATCCACTGCCCTGATTCACACCGGCCGTGTGTTCGACCTGCATCGCCATACCGTGACGCTACCAAATGGCTCCGAGTCGGTGCGCGACATTATCACGCACCCGGGTGCTGTTGCGGTGCTTCCCATCCATGATGATGGCTCCGTGACGCTGATTCGCCAGTTTCGTCTTGCGACGGGCAAGGTGCTTTTGGAGGCGTGTGCAGGCGGGCTTGGCAAGGGCGAGCTGCCGCTGGACTGCGCGAAGCGCGAGCTTGCGGAAGAGGTTCGCTTGGCCGCGGAGGACTGGACGGAGATTTACGCCGTGTATGTCGCTCCGGGTTACAGCTCTGAGAAGATTTGGGGCTATCTTGCGCGTGGGTTATCGGATGCCGAGCTGCCGCGTGATGAAGATGAGTTTATGGAAATCATCCGTGTGCCACTCGAGCAGGCCCGTGCGTGGTGTCTGGATGGCACGATTGAGGATGCGAAGACGATGTGTTTGGTGATGGCTGCGGGGGCGGTTTAGCGTTTCCCGCCGGAGGAACGTTCTATGGAAAACATCTCACAGGCATTGGTTCGCCTCGGAGTGATGGACATCACGACTACCGTAGGGCATTCATTGACAGACCAGTCACTGGTTTCCTATTCCGCGATTGATGGCACGCAGCTCGGCACGGTTGGGATGGTGTTGCCGGGCGCGATTGGTCCGATGGTGGAGCGTTCTCAGGTTGCATTTGATGCGTGGCGGCGGGTGCCGGCGCCGGTGCGCGGGGATGTCGTCCGTGCGATTGGGAATGCGCTTCGCGAACACAAAGAAGACCTCGCGGCCATTGTGAGCCTGGAAGTCGGCAAGATTACGCAGGAGGCTCTTGGCGAAGTTCAGGAGATGATTGATATCTGCGACTATGCCGTAGGGCTTAGCCGTGGCCTGACAGGCCTCACGATTGCAAGTGAGCGGCCGAACCACAGGTTGAGCGAGCTCTGGCATCCGCTTGGCGTTGTTGGCGTGATTTCAGCGTTTAACTTCCCGGTTGCGGTGTGGGCATGGAATGCGATGCTGGCATTTGTCTGCGGCGACCCGGTGATATGGAAGCCAAGCGAGAAGGCGCCCCTGTGTGCATCCGCGGTCCAGTCTATTCTGAGGCGCGTTTTTGCCGAGTATTCCTGTGTTCCTGAGAACTTGCATCAAGTCGCGCAGGGCGGCGCGGATGTCGGCGTGGCTCTCGCTGCGCACCGGGGCGTGGCATTGGTGAGCGCGACGGGTTCGGTCCCGATGGGCCGCTCGGTGGCGGAGGTCGTTGGGAGCAGGCTAGGCAAGGTCTTGCTCGAGCTTGGTGGCAACAACGCGGCGATCGTGGCTCCTAGTGCGGATTTGGAGCTGGCAATTCGTGGGATTGTCTTTGGCGCGGTTGGGACGTGCGGCCAGCGCTGTACGACACTGCGGCGTCTGCACGTGCATGCAAGCAGGTATGCAGATGTAATCGACCGCCTAAAGTCAGCGTATGCGCGTTTGCCGATCGGAAACCCGATGGCGAATGGGACGTTGGTTGGTCCGCTAATCGATGCGCGCGCTGCGGACAGCATGCAGGCTGCGCTCGATGCTGCACGGGCGCAGGGCGGTGTCGTACATTTTGGCGAGCGCTTGGTGAGTGGTGTCCCGAGTGGTGGTGCGTATGTGCATCCAGCATTGGTGGAGATATCCGCGGATGCCCCTATCTGCAAAGTAGAGACATTTGCGCCGATTTTGTATGTTTCATCGTATGAGCATTTGGATGATGCCATCGCGTTGAACAACGATGTTCCACAAGGGCTGAGCAGTGCGATTTTCACATTGGATGTGCGTGAGGCGGAGCTGTTTTGCAGTGCGGTGGGTTCTGACTGCGGGATTGTGAATGTCAATATTGGCACAAGTGGTGCTGAGATTGGCGGGGCTTTTGGCGGTGAGAAGGATACGGGCGGCGGTCGCGAGTCGGGGAGTGATTCCTGGAAAGCATATATGCGCCGCGTGACGAGCACGGTGAACTATGGAACGGAGCTGCCGCTCGCACAGGGAATTCGGTTCGATATCTGATGGCGCCATCATCGTACGGGGCAGCGCTCTGGCAGAAGGTGTTTGGGGGTACGTTGTTTGGCGGGCTATCACTCATGGCGGCATTTCTGTTGCGTGTGGGTGAAAATCGGGTGGAGTCTAAGCTCGACCCAAAGGTGTTCACTCTTGTGATGAGTGGCTTATTGCTTCTGTCCATCTACATGTTGGTCGACATTTTGGTGCACCGTTATGTGATCACCGATGATGCTCTTGAGGTCTATCGGCCGTGGGGCAAGCAACGGATTTTATGGTCAGATGTCGCCAAGGTTCGCTGGCGGGATGTCAAGGGGAGCAAATATCCGTACACAGTGCCGGTTTTAGTCGCAGCAAATGGTTGGGAGATTCTGTATCCGCGTGCGAATTTATTAGTGGACATGCCGGCGGCGGAAACAGAACGCGCGCATTTTTGGAATGAGGTTGCGCGCCGCGCGGGCGACAAGTCGGTGGATTTGGATTTGTTTGCGTAGGGGTGGGCGGGCTGTCGCAGGCCGCCTGAGAAGCTACGAAATTCCCCTCGTAGGGGCAGGCCTCTGTGCCTGCCCGTGGGTAGCGATTGTCGAAGCGCGGTTGTGAGAGTTGATTCGACCGAGGTTGTGGCTTGCGCGGTGGAATGTTCCGCAGTCGTGCCTATGCCGGCGGACGATTTGCTGGAATGGTAGCGTTAGGCTTACTTGGGTACGCCTTGAGGCACGCCCACTCCACATTCCACCACGCATCGCGTAAAGGCTGGCTTTTATACGATGAAAATGTCGTCAGAGAGTTCGCTATTCGAATTCATGAACTTCTCCGCGTAGGGGCAGGCCTCTGTGCCTGCCCGTGGGTAGCGATTGTC
>CAIYBQ010000456.1 GCA_903924445.1 uncultured Armatimonadota bacterium
ATTTTGACATCCGGTACTCCGCCGGACCAGACGCAGATCAGGCTCCCCGTAGCCCTGCGGATAGGAGACACCACCTGATGGCAGTGTGTTCCCCTGTAATGGAGATGTTTGATGGCAGTAATCTCGTTCAAATCCTACTAGAAGGAAAATCATGAAAAAAGCATTCACACTGATTGAATTGCTCGTCGTGATCGCAATTATTGCGATTCTCGCAGCAATCCTCTTCCCAGTCTTTGCACAAGCCCGTGACAAGGCTCGGTCTGCATCCTGTTTGAGCAACCTCAAGCAATGGGGCATCGCCGCCGGTATGTATACCCAAGACTATGACCAGATGTTCGTTCCCCCGTTCCACTACGCTGTCCCAGCTACGGTAGACAACGATGTCGATTGGTGGGATGACCTCCTCCAGCCATACGTCAAGAACCGCCAGATTGCTTTGTGTCCATCCAAGTCATGGGACCTTGGCTTTTCACCGACGCGTAACAGGTGGTATGGAACAGGAACCGTCAAGACCAAGCGGATGTCTTACGGCGTCAACACGGTCGAAGACTGGGCTGGCTTTGCACCTGCATGGAAAGTGGCTGACCACCATGGCTTCCGTAACCCAAACCGCAGTGGAAACCCACAGGTTGGCCTTGGTATCTCCGAATCGGTTATCGGCGATCCTGCAGGCTCCATCTGGATCTGCGACAACGACATGGAAGAGCTCTGGGCAGACTGGTTCTTCGACTTCAACCCTGATCCATGGGTAAAGGCAAAGTACGAGCGCCATAACCTCGGCTTCAATGCTGTCTATGCTGACTTCCATGCAAAGTGGAGCCGTTCCGGTTCGACCAAGCCTTGTAACTGGACCGTTCAGGATGACTGCAACGACCCACTGCGCTAAATGAGACGGTTATCCTCCCCAAAGCCAACAACGATGGGGAGGGTAACCCTATACTGGAACATCTATGATTAAGAATTTCACCCTTTTCGCCGCGATCGTTGTTGTTATGGCAGGCATCCTCTCTGGCTGCACGCAATCAGAGAAAAAAGAACAAGATGATAAGCAGGCGCACGCATCCAAGTACCAAGACATGGCCGCTCAGCGTGGCATGACCCGCCCTGGTGCACCGGGCGGAACCGATGCTGCCGCACCATCCGGCAAGTAAGCCCTGTGGCTGAAACCAAAGGTCGAAACCATGCGGGGGCGCTGCGACAACGTATGCGCCCTCTCATCGTTGCTGGCGCTGTACTCGTCGTAGGCGCAGCATTGGTCATCCGCCAAAACCTCACCAAGCCAACCTCTGGCCTTGTCCTGACATCCGCGCAAATCACGGCTATCGAAGCCGCAACCGCTGCCGTCAAAGCAAATCCAAGCGATACCACCGCACACTGGAAGCTGGTCGGACTCCTCCAAGCTGTCGGCAACGAGGCTGCCCTCGCTACCGAGTACATCACTCTCATACGGCTTGAGCCGGAGAAACCCGAAGCGATTATCGGAATGGGCGAGCTGCTCCTCAAAAACCAGCGCTACGATGAAGCACTCGATGCCTTTAGCCAAGCGACGGCTAAGTTCCCCACATCCCCGATGGCATGGAATGGCCTTGGCGCAACGCTTTATGGCCAGAAGAAGTACCGCCAGGCCGTAGCAGCTATTCGCACAGCAATAACACTCTCACCTACCAACACCGAACTACAAGGTGTGCTTGGCTCTGCCCTGATGGAACAGGTGATGCAGTTTCCCGACAGAGGTTCCTATAAGCGCGAGCTGGCAGAAGCACGGCTGCTCCTCGAAAAACACCTCCCCACAGCATCGCAGCGCGGGGAAGTCCTGTACCGCCTCGGACGCATCACGAATATCCAGCGGGATAACAAAGCCGCCGTCGATTACCTGACCCGCGCCCAGGAAGAACTGCCTGACAAATCTGCCATCGCCTTTTCTCTCGCTACCGCCTATATCGGACAGGGTCGCCGGGAGGAAGGACGCCGCGTGGTTGAGTCAGCGCTTGTCCAGTTCCCGGATGAAGCAGCGCTGCATGACCTGTTGGGCCAGCTCCATCAACGCTCTGGCAGACCTGATGGGATGAAAGATGCTCGAGTTGCTTTCTCTCGTGCAATCGCATTAAAGCCAAA
>CAIYBQ010000457.1 GCA_903924445.1 uncultured Armatimonadota bacterium
CGGTAGAATCCTATCCAGCACCACCGCTTCTTGGTCACCTTTTCTGACATGGACAGCTGCCGCAAACCCGTGCAAATTTCTGAGTGAAAACAAAAAATCATCTTCAGATAGTCTAAGACGTATTGACGTGTCAATTTCTAAACCGGGATATCGAAACCATCTCTCCGGTAGAATCCTATCCAGCACCACCGTTGTTGCCGGAAGGATTCACTCATGCCTGTTGATGCCCCCAAACCCTTTGGACCCCTGCCAACCCCCCGCCAGCTCGCTTGGCATAAACGTGGGATGTACGCTTTTGTCCACTTCACCATCAACACATTTACTGACAAAGAGTGGGGCTACGGGGATGAAAGCCCAGCGCTTTTCAATCCATCTGGCTTTGATGCCGACAGCATCGTCCGCGCTGCAAAAGATGGTGGCCTCACCGGCCTCGTTCTAACTGCCAAGCATCACGATGGTTTCTGCCTTTGGCCGAGCAAGTTCACCGAGCATTCCGTTATGAAGAGCCCATGGAAAAACGGCAAGGGCGACATGGTCCGCGAGTTCTCGGATGCCTGCCGCCGCCACAAAATCGCATTTGGCGTGTATCTTTCGCCATGGGACCGCAACCACAAAGACTACGGCCGGCCAGAATACCTGACCTACTATCGCAACCAGCTGCGTGAGCTCTTGACCCAGTATGGGAACATTTTCGAAGTCTGGTTTGATGGCGCAAATGGTGGGGATGGCTACTACGGTGGCGCCCGTGAAACCCGGACGATTGACAACAAGACGTATTACGACTGGGCTACGACGCGGGCGATGGTGCGCGAGCTCCAACCGGATGCCTGTATGTTCTCGGATGGCGGTCCGGACTGCCGCTGGGTTGGCAATGAATCGGGCTATGCGGGAAATCCGTGCTGGGCAACCATCAAGCCGGATGACATCTGGCCAGGACACGGCGAAGGCGAGCACCTGATGCGCGGCGACCGGGATGGCGCAGCGTGGATTCCTGCCGAAGTGGATGTCAGCATCCGCCCGGGTTGGTTCTGGCATCCAAATCAGGACAACGTCGCAAAGGATGAAAAGCGCCTGACGCAAATCTGGTTTGACAGTGTTGGCCGGGGGGCGAACCTTATTCTGAACCTGCCTCCGGACCGCCGCGGCGTGCTCCCGGAAGTCGATGTCCTTCATCTCCAGAAGTTCAACCGCCATGTGTCCGCGATGCTTTCAGAAGACATCGCGCGTGGGGCAAAGGTCACCGCATCCAATGAGCGTGGTGGTTCAAGGCAGTTTGGTGCCGGGAACCTCACCGATGGTCGAGAAAACAGCTACTGGGCAACGGATGATGCGGTCAAGGATGCCGAGGTTGTCGTCACGCTTCCAAAGCTGCGTGAGATTTCGGTGATTAAGATTGCTGAGCACATCGCGCTTGGGCAGCGTGTGGACAGCTTTAAAGTAGATGTTCGTGTGGATGGCAAGTGGGTTCCCTGGGTCGAGGGCTTCCAGATTTCATCGCAGCGTGTGCTTCGCGGTACGCCTGTCGTAACGGATGCCATTCGCGTGGCTGTGAAAGCAAGTGCCTGTCCTTGTCTGACAAGCGTTTCGATTTACCGCGAGCCCCATGTCTGAGATTCCTCCGCAGCTGACCGCGATCGAGCGCACCCGCCGGGCTCAAATCATTGAGGCCACGGCGGTGTGCATTGCAGCAAATGGCTACAGCGCGGCAAGCCTAGCGACGATAGCAAAGCAGGCCGGCGTGAGCAAAGGCGTCATTCTGTACCACTTTGGCAGCAAAGACACGCTGATCGAAGAGGTGCTGAAGCATGTCTATGTGCTGGCGGATGCTGAAATCGGCATTCCCGTGCGCGCAGAAACAACGCCAAAAGGACTGTTGAATGTTTACATTTCCGCGAGCTTTGCCTTTATCAGCGCGCGGCGCGACTATGTGATCGCTCTCCTGCTTATCCTCGCGGATGGCCATGCCGCATCCCGGATCGCCGATGGGGCACATATATCAGCCACAGAGGACATTAAGAACATCCTCGAATATGGCCAGACGGAAGGGGTCTTCCGCGCATTCGATGCCGGTGAGGTTGCGAAGATGATCCGCACGCTCATCGATGTCGCGAGCTACACGCTGCGGGATGACCCGGCGGCAGACCTTTCGGCGTATGCACGAGAGGCCCGTGCATTTATTCAGGCTGCGATTTACCCTTAGCTGCCATCGTTCGCGATAAACAATCCACCAAATACTGATTTACTGTACACTGTCAGGAAATAACTGACCGAGTGGTCAAAAATGACGTGGGGACTCCATGCGCGACGATAACCTTCCAACCATTTCCCTCCTTCTTTCCGCCAAGCTTCGATCCACGCTTGATTCCGATGTTGCATCTAAGCGAGCTGCCGGTGCGGCTCAGCTGGTGATGATTGATGGACATCTGGCTTATAGCCACAGCGCAGGCTATCGGGACATCGGGGAAAAGCTTCCGTTCGACTTTGACACCGTGGTCCGGATGTACTCGATGACAAAGCCGATCACCAGTGTGGTTGCGATGATTTTGCACGAGCGTGGGGCATTTCTGCTTGATGATCCGATTAGCAAGTACATCCCGGAGTTTGCCGCGGCAAGCGTCATCGGTGACCCTGCGAGTAAGCAAATGCCCGTCAAACCAAAGCGACCTCTTACGGTTCGGGACTGTTTCCGCCACACGACTGGCTATTCGTACGGTGAAGATTTTCGCGTGAGGGAGTTCCATATACGGGAAAAGCTGGCGTACCGGCCTCCATTCGGGATGTATCCGCCGGACTTGACGATTGAGCAAGCGGCGGCGGCGATGGCTCGTATTCCCGCGCTCCATCACCCGGGGGAAAGGTTCACCTACGGACACAGCACAGATCTCCTGGGACGGCTGATTGAGATCTGGGCAGGCAAGCCGCTGGACCGTGTGTTTGATGAACTAATCATTAAGCCCCTCGGTATGAAGGACACAGCCTTTCAGGTTCCTGGCCGGCTTAAGAGTCGCTTTGCATCGACTTACTTCCAAAAAGATGGCGAGCTGAATGTCCAGGATTCCTATGTCGCGAGCGACTACAACAAGGGCTTTAAGTTCCTTGGCGGTGGCAGCGGATTGGTCTCAACGATTCGCGACTACGCCATTTTCTGCAACATGCTGGTCAATAATGGCAAGCATGGTCGCCATCAGATCATCAAGCCGGAAACCTTGCAGCAAATGTTCACCGACCAGCTCGCGGGCGTGGCGGGAGGCTTTCAGTTTGGCCTTGGCTTCGCCATCGACAACTTCAAAATCGGAGCTGGCTCGTCCTCCCGGATGGCGAAGTCCTACGCATGGAGCGGCTACGCGAGCACAACGTTCCAAGTCATCCCTGAGCTCAAGTTGGTCAACATTGTCGTTCAGCAACAAGTGCCAACCTATGATGTGCTTGGCAACACGCTTAGCGCACAGCTTCGGGAGGGGCTTTCCCTGTGAAACAAAACCCAACTCTCAGCCATGGTTTTGTCAGCGTTAATGGCATCAAGCTCCACCACGTATCGACCGGCAAGGGCCCGCTTGTCCTTTTTCTCCACGGCTTTCCTGAGTTTTGGTACGCGTGGAAGAATGTCCTCCCCGATGTCGCAAAGGCCGGTTTCGAAGCGGTTGCCATCGATATGCGGGGCTACAACACATCCGATAAGCCTAAAGACATCAGCGCCTACCGCCTGCCTGAGCTGATCGCGGATGTCCGCGGCGTCATCCAAACTCTGGGACGCGGGCGCAAGGCAATCTTGGTGGCACACGACTGGGGTGGCGCCGTCGCATGGGCCTTCGCCGGTGCTCATCCAGAGCTCCTCGAAAAACTGGTCATTATCAATGCGCCGCACCCAACCGTGTTCGCCCGCGAGCTGGCCACAAATCCAAAGCAGCAAGCCGCCAGCGGCTACATGACGTTCTTCCAGTCGCCCGGCGCTGTAGAGACGTTGCTCAAGGACAATTGCGCGGGCCTCGTGATGTCGATTCTTGGTGCGCGTAAGCGAAAGCCGCCCTACACGCCTGAGGAAAAAGATGCCTACATTGCGGCGTGGACACAGCCCGGCGCGCTGACGGCAGGCATCCACTACTACCGTGCAAACAAGGTTTCGCCTCCTGCACCCGGCAGTAAGCCTTCATCCACTGCCGAGTCATTTGGAACCACCGGTCCGGTAAATGTCAAAGTCCCAACACTTGTGATTTGGGGGATGCTCGATACTGCGCTGCTCGCGGGCAACATCGATGGC
>CAIYBQ010000458.1 GCA_903924445.1 uncultured Armatimonadota bacterium
GTCGTATCTGGAATTGACAGCGCCCCTGAGCTCCTGAGAACACGCTTCGTCCTACCCAGAATTTTCAAACCACTGCCCCTGATTCTGTTATCAGCATGCGCAGTGACAACATAAATGCGATTACGTAATACGTAAGCGGTTGGTGTGTCAACTATAACGCCTCACCGTAAAACTACCTGCAAATAACCTCATAAATAGTTATTATTTACAAAACAACAGTATTTGTTACATCTATCCAAATTGTTATTCCCCGGTTGAATAGACACGTTACGAACAAGGCTTGCTAATCAGATTCGTAATGTTCCATAGCAAGTCAAAACAGGAAATGACAATGAATCGACGAACACTACTAACGACTGGACTTGCAGCTGGTGCTGGAATCACCGCTGCGCCGTTCATCATGCGAAAGGGCATCGCCCAGGCGGGTACTCCCGTCACCCTAACACCTTGGGTAGACCCACTCCCAACGCCGCCAGTACTAAATCCAGCCAACATCATCAGTGGCGCATCCTTCGACCCACGCGTCACCGCGTTTGGTGCACCAAACTACCACGAGCTTGTTGAAGCCGAAGGCTTTCACCAGTTTCACCGTGACCTTCCAGCAACAAAGATGTGGCTGTACAACGGCACCTTCCCAGGCCCAACCTTCATCAACCGTCTTGGTATTCCTACCGTTATCCGGCGTATCAATAACCTCAACCCAGCCCACGTCGGCTTTGGGATGCCTGAGACATCGATGCACCACCACGGTGGACACCAGTCCCCAATGGATGATGGCTGGCCACTCGACTTCATCACCCCTGGCACCTACCGTGACCACTTGATCCCTAACATCGTTCCTGATAATGACACGAACGAATGGCCATCAACCCTCTGGTACCACGACCACACCATCGACTACACGGCATCCAATGTTTACCGCGGCCTCGCGGGAATGTCCCTCCACTTCGATGCACTCGACTCTGGTAACGAAAACGACCTCAACCCGGCCGCGCTGCGACTGCCATCTGGTGCATACGATGTGCCTCTCGTCTTCCGTGATGTCGCCCTGAACGCCGATGGCTCCCTGTTGTTCAACCAGCTTGATACTCGGGGACAAGTCGGAAATCTCAAGACCGTCAATGGGAAAGTCAAGCCATACCTCACCGTTCAGCGCCGTAAGTACCGCTTCCGCCTCCTCGCAGGGTCGATGGCACGTGAGTGGATGTTCCGTATCTGGAAGGGAACGACACGATTACCGTTCAAGATCATCGCATCCGATGGCGGTCTCCTCCCAGCACCTGTCCAGGTAACTCAGCATCAAATGGGAAATGCAGAGCGCTACGAGATCATCGTGGACTTCAGCACCTTCCCAGCAGGAACACAGATCACACTGAACGACCACCTCATTCAGAGCGATGGAAATAAGCCAGCTGGTGTATCCCCAACGGGTGACCCAGTCCTCCTGTTTGTTGTCGAAGGCGCAGCCGCTGCTCCGGATCCAAGCCGTGTTCCGGCAGTTCTTCGCCCATTGTCTCCTGTTGACATGACAAGGGTCGTTGCAACCAGATCCCTCGTTCTGTCACAAGCAGGTGGAATCTGGACCATCAATGGACTTCCATGGAATCCGAATGTTCCACTGTTCCAGCCAAAGCTTGGCTCCGCAGAAATCTGGAACGTATCGGTCAAGGGCGGTGGATGGGATCACCCACTCCACATCCACCAGGAGTTCTTCCGCATCCTCAAGCGTGGTGGTGCAACCCCACAGGCATGGGAACGTGGACGCAAGGATGTTGTGTTACTTTCCAACACCACTGCCTGCCAGCTGTATGTTCAGTTCCGAACGTTTACCGGCCCCTATGTGTTCCACTGTCACAATCTCGGACACGAAGACATGGCGATGATGGGTTGGTACAATGTCATCCCCTAAGGACGACCTTATCAATATTGCCCCGTGGATTCCACGGGGCCCCATCGTCCTCACACAAAAGCATGTCCAGCATCAGTGGACGCCAGACACGGTTGTGACTAAAACCGATGGCACCACAACATCAATTGCAGCGATTAGCGAAGGAAAGAACCTCATCATTCAATTCTTCTACACGCGCTGTAATGGGACATGCCCTGGAACAACCATGAACCTGCGGAAAATACTGGCGATGATGTCACCAGAGCTCCGTAAGGACACTGTTGTGATCAGTGTGTCGCTTGATCCGGAGCGTGACACGTTGGCGGAGCTCAAGTCCTACTCGGAGGTGAGAAATCTGCCAAAGAACTGGCACGTCGTAAAGGCAAGCCGGGCCAACCTTGAGCACTTGCTCAAAGTGACCGGAATGTCCGCTGACAAGGTGGATTCGAAAACCCAGCGGATCAAGCACACGGCTCAGATTCTGTTTGGGAGCAAGCACTCCGGCCACTGGCGGATGGTTAATGCAGACAAGTCAGACACTCGTGTCGCACTTGAAATTCTGCAGATTACCTTTGAAGGCATCAGATACAAAAACCCCCGGGTTCCAGGCAAGCGCCTGATTCCCGGTCAGAAAGTAAAGGTGGGCTAACACCACCGGTGACAGCATTCGGCCTCCCCAAAGACCCCGGACTATCTCTCGATAGCCCGGGGTTTCTGCTTTGTGGACGAAGCGCAAATCTCATGTAGACTACCGGTAATTCCACCGGGAATGGACTTTGCCCCACAGGAGCATCCAACGCCATGTTCACCCGTTCCAACCCTATCAACAAACGTACAGCCCGCCGCCCAAACATCGTCTTCTTCCTCGCAGATGACCTTGGCTACGGCGACATCTCCTGCTTTGGCCAGCGACGCTTCTCCACCCCAAACATCGACAAATTAGCAGAGCAAGGAATTCGCTTCTCCCGCCACTACAGCGGAAGCCCCGTCTGCGCACCGTCACGCTGCGTCCTCATGACAGGCCTCCACTCGGGACACGCGCCTGTTCGCGACAACAAGGATGTCGGGCTTGACGAACAAATGCCCGTCCCGACAAACACCCCACTTCTGAGTGAATTCCTCAGTGACCTTGGCTATATCTGCGGTGGATTTGGCAAATGGGGCCTTGGAAAACCAGGGAACTCCGGCGAACCCCTCAAGCGCGGCTTCAACCGCTTCTTTGGTTACCACGGGCAGCGCCATGCGCATAACCACTACCCGGCTTTCCTCGATGATGGCAGCCGCAAAGTCGCCTTAAACAACCCTGATTTCAGCCCGAATCAAAAGCTGAAACCCACGGATAACCCGGCGGAATCCAAGTCATACGATGGCTTTATCGGCAATGAGTACGCCCCGGAACGCATCACCCGGGAAGCCTGCTACTGGATTGAATCCCACAAAAACGAGCCGTTCTTCTGCTACATCCCGACCACTATCCCGCACCTCGCGCTCCAGGCTCCCCCGGATGCCACCAAAGCAGAGATTGGCAAACATGGCACCGACACGCCCTACATCGGTGCGAAGTCCTATCTGCCAAACCAGAATCCACGCGCAACCTACGCCGCGATGATTCGTGAGCTCGACAAACACGTCGGCCAGGTCATCGATACGATCAAGCGCCTCGGCCTTGAAAAGGACACGATCTTTGTGTTCACATCCGATAACGGACCGCTCTACGACCAGCTCGGGGGCACCGACACCGATTACTTTGACTCAGCCAATGGACTGCGTGGACGTAAAGGCTCGCTGTACGAAGGCGGAATTCGGGTTCCGGCCATCATCTCATGGAAGGGACACATCACCGCTGGCCAGTCCACCGACACGCTCTCCGGATTTGAAGACTGGGTCCCGACGCTGCTTGAGCTCCTGGATGCATCCGAGGCCACACCAAAGAACATCGATGGTGTCAGCCATGCAAATGAGCTCCTCGGAAAGCCAAGTAAGCATAAAAAGCGCTTTCTCTACCGTGAGTTTGCCGGCTACGGCGGCTGGCAGGGTGTCTGGCACGACCGCTTCAAAGCAGTCCGCAACAACCTCGACAAAGGACCTCAGCCATGGGAGCTCTACGACCTACGCGAAGACCCGCGTGAGCTCACAAATGTCGCAGCAAAGGCACGCTTGGTTATCGCGGATTTTGATAACTACGCAAGCCGGCAACACAAGCCCAGCAAGGACTTCCCGCTCAAGGGGCTTGGGGATAAGGCGCAATAGCCCGGTGGGCATCCACCAGAGCCGATGCCAGTTTTTAACAACGTTGCAGAGGATACATCCGGCTCAACCCGGCAGGAATCCAGTACCCCATTCGGGAATACGAACATCTGACAAACAAACGGGTAACAACCCCGTGGGAGAAAACATTTTATGTGGAGTTTGATCGCCGCCATCACTGCCGCCGCACTACCCATCCAGCCAGCTCAGGATGATGTCCCTAACTTCTGGGTACGCCCTGGCTACAAGGTCACCATCGCCGCCGAGCAACCCGGAACCCGCTTCCTCGAGTTTGATGACAAGGGAACGCTATTCATTAGCCGTCCAAATCCAGGCGAAATCCGCGCGTTTGTCGACAAAGACAAAGATGGTCTCTATGAGACATCGACAGCATTCGTCACCGGTAAGCCTACCGTTCACGGGATGGCATTCGAAGGCGGATGGCTTTGGTACTCCCAGTCCGGCGAAGTGCATAAGGCACGCGATACGAACAACGATGGCGTCGCCGATGAGGACATCACCGTCATTAAGGACCTCCCAAATGGCGGCGGTCACTGGTGGCGTGCACTCGAAGTCACCGCGGATGCCATTTATACCGGCATTGGTGATGCGGCAAATGCCAGCGATATGCGTGCAACCGACCGCCAAAAGATCTGGAAGTTCGCCAAGGATGGCACCGGTAAGACACTGGTTGCAGGCGGTCTCCGAAATACTGAAAAGCTCCGCATGCGGCCAGGCACCATCGACCTCTGGGGTGTTGACCACGGCTCCGATAAGTTTGGCGATCCATACGGCGAGACTCCGGGCAATACCCCAATCTCCAACCTCAACCCAACCGATGAGTTCAACCTCTATGCGGGCGGTAAGTTCTATGGACATCCGTTTATCATGGGCTACGGCGTTCCCCGCCCTGAGTTCAAGGATGTGCCCGATTTGCTGAAAATCGCGGCGGAAACCATCACCCCAGGCTGGAACTTCCCTGCACACTCTGCATCGAACTCCTTCTGCTTCGTGGCAAAGAAAACGCACTTCCCGGCAGACCACTACGCCGATGCATTCATTGCGCATCACGGCAACTCTGGTGGAACCACCCTCCGTGCAGGTTACTCGGTTGACCGTCTCCTCTTTGACAAGGAAACCGGAAAGCCTTACGGGTTGCTTCCAATCGTGAAGTGCCTCGATAAGGACAACAAGCCGCTTGGTCGTCCACTCGACTGTACGGAAGCTCCGGATGGCTCCATCCTGTTCGCTGACGATGCAGCCGGTGTCGTTTACCGTATTAGCTACACGGGTGCAAAGAAGTAGCCTCCTAAGCGCCGCATGGGGACTTCCCTGTGCGGCGCTCGCATTTTCACTGCTCAGTCCCCCAGCCGTTGGGGAACAAAACGTAGTGGCAAACATGGAAGTCCTGCCGCTACGCGGCGCGATTAGCCTCTACGACAAAGCATGCGTGCGCTGCCACGGTCCCGGCGGGTCCTTCTATGGATCAGAGCTTGGGAAAGGCAAAACGGCTGCCCAGCTACGGAAAATGGTCTGGGAGATGTGCATAGCGCAGGGCGGGCTTACGGTTTCGCAGCGTGAAATCGATGCGATGACGGCCTACCACCGCTCGATTATGAAGAGTGAGCCGTTCGTCGAAGTCATCGCCATTACAGCAAAAAGCATCACTGGTGAAGCAACACCAGGGACCACGCTTCAGCTTGAAACCAGAGGACGCTTGGCCCCTGTGA
>CAIYBQ010000459.1 GCA_903924445.1 uncultured Armatimonadota bacterium
CTGCCGCTTGGTACCACGGACAACCTGATCACCGTTCTTGCTATAGTCTTCCTGAATACCCGCCGCGAAACGTCTGGTTTTGATTCCGCCGACCATCCCGGTTCCGTAAAGCGTTGTTTCCAAACCACCGGGTTTCGCATCCGGTGCAGCCTCAAAGATAACACGGACGCTGCCAGCACCCGCCGGGATAATACTGCCATCCGCAACGCGAACACCTGCGGGGAGGTTGTCAAACACAAGCGGGATTTCTGCGTTGTAGCCATGGATACGTGTGACAGTGACAACAGCAACTGTCCGCCCACCGGCGATGACGAGGGGTGCATCGGGGACCATTGCGATGGCAAAGTCTGCCCGAGGAGCCGCGAGCTGGAGACGATAGATGTAGGCATCCCCGCTGCGGTTGCCCGCATCCGTGACTTCAACTAAATACTCACCGGCGGCAGGCGCCGTAAAGATTAATTTCGCATCACGGTTTCCACCACTATCGTCATCCCGCGCCCGCTCACCACCATTTGCATCGAGAATACGAACGACCGGATCCATTGGCGAGCCGAGCTTCCCGGCATCCACAGCAGCTTCAATCACCTGCCCCGTTGAGAGCTTCACGCGGTAGAGGTCTGTGTCTCCACGGTTTCCAAGCTGACTTGGGCGGATACGGCCATCGATGACAATCGGCGCCGTAACCGGCATCGCGAGCCCCGCGCGGTCATTGGGTTCCGACTCCTGCGTCGTGCCGTAGAAGTCGACAAAGAAGGGAATGGGCTGACTCCACGCGGTGCCCATTGGGATGGAAATCGATGTGATTCCCGGAACAGCAAGCTCCGGCATCATCACTGAGATCGGGTTTTGGGGTGCATTTGGGCCATCGACACGGACATTTAGCGCCTTCCCCGGCTGTCCGCTGCGGGGAAAGACACCGGTCGCCGATGCGTGTTTGTGCGCTGTGACGCGGTAGCGGAAGTCGCCGCCGCCTTTATAGCGGGCATCCCGGATTGTGACAAAGTAAGTCCCGGATTCGCGTGCAGTGAAGACAGTTCGTGGGTCGGCGTTCGCGAGGGTGTCCTGGAAGGCGACTTCGCGGCCGGTTGCATTCGTGATGCGGACACTAGGGACGAGCGGCGAACCGATACGCCCGGCGATGGTCTCGATGACCCAGGTTTCGCCTTTTTCGATTTGGAGTTGGTAGGTGTCGATGTCATTGATGCTATCGATCACGCCCGTGATTGTGGTGGCGGGTTTGAGGATTCCGGGTGTCTCGCGGGTGTTGTTCGGTTCGGTTTCGGGGAGCTCAGGGTAGGGCTCAACGACGACCATGATGGGGTCGGAGACACCGAATTGCGTGGCGACACGGAGGGGGAAGCTGCCGATTTGGGCATATACGGCGATGTTTAGCTTTACGATGGCCGTGCCGGATTGGTTACGCGCAGGGTTGCCTTCGGCAGTAACGCTAACAACGGTGATGCCCGGAGCATTTATAGATGCTCCAGTAGCAGCGCCAAACTGTACCCCGGAAATACGGATGATAGCTTCGCCGCCGCGGGCGCAGCGCAGCTGGTGATAGCTTTGCACGCGCGGCCGAAGCGTCTGCGCAGCTGCTGGATCGGCGATGAGGCCAACGGCTCCCAAACAAATGAACGGCGCCGCGATGCGGAGATTCCTAGATGAGAACATCGCTACAGCCCAACACCCTTGGTGCTAATCGTCCACTTTTTGGCCTTGGATGTGACATCGATGATAACAACATCCCCATTCCAAAGCCCCGCAGCGGCAAGCTGCGTGTCATTTGAGATCGCGGTGGACATCACATCGGATGTGAGGTCGATATCGACAAGAGCTGCGCCATCGGAGATACGCCAAGCCCTTATATGCGTGTCTCCAGAGACAAGCACCGGGCTTTGTCCAGCGATTGCTGCGCCCCATCCAGCCTGACTGAGGCCAAAATCACGGACATGGCCTGCGCCTTCGGTTCCAAAGTTCCAGACACGCACACGACGGTCCGCGCCAGTTGTGTAGATTTGGTTTCCGGATGGCGTCATGTCGATGTCGTAAATGCCATCATCATGTGCCGGAACGGAATAAAGCCGCTTCCAGCTTGTAGTGTCCCAAGTCTTAAACGATTTGTCGAGGCCACACGAGACGATGTGTTTACCACTCGGATGATAGGCAACACCAAGGACTTGATCGGCGTGATCGCGGAGGGTTTGGAGGAGCTTACCGGATGCCAGTTCCCAGACCTTGAGGGACTTGTCAGAACTTGCCGTGACGACTGTGTTTGCATCCGGGCTGATCGCAGCCTGGTTGACGATATCGGTGTGGTCACCGAAAACGATGGTTTCTTTCGAAGAAGGAACATCCCATACGCGGACTTGCCCGATGGCGCCGCTCACGCCACCGCCGGCAACAATCCGTTTGCCATCAGGTGTGAACACGAGTGAGCGCACCGTGTCCCCATGGCCCTTCCATGTCGCGCTAACCTTACCCGTCGCTGTATCCACGATCAGGACGCGGGCATAGGTTCCGATGGCAAGAAGCTTGGCATCCGGTGAAAAGGCAAGCGCCGTAATGGGTGCACTGTTAGCCACCGTCGTGCCAATCGATGCTGGCATCGTGACCTTTAGGGCGGCAGGTGTACTGGATGCAGGAGTTTTCGGCGCGGCGGAACTAGGTGTAGCGGCGGCGAGATCGCGTTTCGCTCCGGCATCCACCCAGCGGCGAATTAGCTCAGCATCCGCGCTTTTGAGGCCGGCCCCAGGTGGCATCCGAGGTTGCTCGGTCCCAAGAACCATGCGTACTAGACGACTCTGAGCCGCTTTTCCCGCTACGAGTTGTGGTCCCTTTTTGCCGGCTTTGAAGAGGTCTTCATACGATGCAACGGAAAACCCAGCGGAAGGCTGCGTGTTGCCATGA
>CAIYBQ010000460.1 GCA_903924445.1 uncultured Armatimonadota bacterium
AATCCCAAGAGTGCCTATGCCGCTGCCGTTCCGATTTTTCTCAGCCGCGCACTGCGCGGCGAAGATATCACCATTTTTGGCGATGGCGGTCAGACCCGGGACTTTGTGCATGTATCGGACATCGCTGGTGCAAACTGGCACGCTGCGACAACCGCGCACATGACGGGTGTCTACAACGTAGCATGTGGAAAGAGCCTGAGTATTCGTGAGCTGGCTGAGCAGATTATTTCAACGACAGCATCGCGGTCGAAAATTGACTTTCAACCGGAACGCCTTGGCGATATTCGTCACTCAATCGCAGATGTCTCCCGCCTCACCGCTGCTGGCTATGTGTGCAATAGCGATTTTGATCAGCTGCTAGCATCTACTGCGGAAACCTATAGCAAAACGACCTAAGCAATGAAACTCGAAACCACGAAACGACTTGCCACACTGCCTGTGTCTCTTGCTGCGTTCATGGTTTCTGCGATTTGCTTTCAATTGAAACCAGCGTTCGCGCAAAGTGGTAACCACTTTGAAGAGCGCGTGCGACCAGTGCTGGTGACCCGATGCGGTACCTGCCATCAGAAAACAAACGCTGTTGCCGGCATCGATTTCGCAACATCCGCTGGCATTCGTAAGTACATTGCATCGAAGGCAATTCGCTCATCCAACGATGCCGGCGCAAGAGCGCTGGTCAACCGGATTACAACAGTCTCGGAAGAGCTTCGGATGCCTCCAACAGGTGAGCGGTTATCGAAGGCGGATGTAAACAGTATCCAAAAGTGGCTTGATGGCGGGGCAAAAGTACCCGACGCTGGGCGCACTGGTAATGATGCGCTTTGGTCTTTGCAAGCGCTCAAGGTGCGTAAAGGGGATTCCATAGATGGCATCATCAGCCGTGCACGGTCTACGCGCGGCCTGACTGCGTCCCGACCCGCAGATAAGCTTACGTTGCTGCGGCGTATCCATTTTGATCTGACGGGATTGCCTCCATCCCCGGCCACCATCGCTTCGTACAAGAATGATCCCTCCGGCAGTGCTTATCGCAAGATGGCTGATCGGCTCTTGGCATCTAAGGGGTACGGGGAACAGCAGGCTCGGTATTGGCTCGATGTCGTCCATTTTGGTGAAACCCATGGATTTGACAAAGATAAGCGCCGAGATGATGCCTATCTCTACAAGCACTGGGTCATTTCAGCGTTC
This sequence comes from uncultured Armatimonadota bacterium, assembly GCA_903924445.1. GTDB lineage: Bacteria > Armatimonadota > Armatimonadia > Armatimonadales > Armatimonadaceae > CAIRTT01. Next base: position 1,186 of record CAIYBQ010000460.1, read on the forward strand.
AATGCTGACTTGTCGGTGGACACATTTGTCCAGCATCAGCTCGCCGGGGATGTGATCGCACCAGAAGATAGAAATGCAGTGATAGCGACAGGCTTTCTTGCCGCGGGACCCTGGGACTTTGTAGGGCAGGTTGAGCTCCAGGAAGGCGTTGTCGAAAAGGCAAAGACACGCAATTTGGACCGGGATGACATTTTGACATCCACGATGCAGACATTCACAGGCCTAAGCGTGCAATGTGCCCGGTGCCATGACCACAAGTTTGACCCGATTCCACAGCGTGATTATTATGCGCTGCAGGCTGTCTTTGCGGGTATCGAGCGGGCATCCCGGCCATTACCAACGACATCCAGTTCAACAGCCAATGCAGGTCCAAGCCCGACCAATGGCTGGCATTCGGACATCGAGACGGCTCCCGATGTGTCTCACTGGGTACAGGTTGACTATGCAGCTCCTGTACCCGGCAATGCTCTGCGCATAACGCCGGCGAGGCCAACAGACTTTCAGGACACGGCTGGTTTTGGATTTCCGCAGCGGTTTCGGATTGATGTCACCTATGCGGATGGAACAGCTGGCTTTTTGCTGGATGCTACTGGTAAGGATTTTCAAAATCCTGGTTC
>CAIYBQ010000461.1 GCA_903924445.1 uncultured Armatimonadota bacterium
CAACGACGTATAAATATTTTTGTCGCCGTTCGTTACAAATCCAATACTGTTTAGGATCATCGATCTGTTGAATGTGTAAGTCGATTCAAATATTCCAGTATTCCTGCTAAGGTTGTCACCTGTAAGGCCCGTAAGGACATCAATCTGCGCATTCGCAGCCGCCGATACAAGCGATAGAAGAACTGTGCTGGCCGCGATGCTGACCAACCGATTTGAGAGTAGAGACATGAAGCGTTGCCTTTAGGCATTTGAAGGCATACTTATGCATCAAATGCAGGTGGGATTTTGTTGGATGTCTGCTGCAAAAGTGGACTTTAGAGCCAGTAAACAGACAATTCAAGTATCGTTTTGGTCGTCCTAAATGTAAATAGTTGGCTTAGGTAAACTTAAACAAAGTTTCCAGCAAGAAGCGTAAAATTTCGTAAAGTTTGCTCGGATTGAGCATTTGTAAGGCGGCTAGAGGTTGAATTGTGGTAGCCGGGCGTTTCGTTAACACGGCTTGCTGATCGGTTAAGATGACGTTTCAAAGCAGCCAATCGTATGGGCGGACCGCGGTGCCTGCCCTTCTAACGAAACGCCAACTCGCAAGCGCGGGCAGGCGTGGAAGCCTGCCCCTACAGGACCTTACTCGTGATCGAAATACCGATGACCACGATCAACACATTTCCGCGTAAGGGCGGACAGCTACGTGGATGCCCGCACACGGCAAATCGGACACGCCACTTCGCACCTGTCAGAATTGCTGGGTTCCTACCATATGTGACTAGCGGGTTGATGCTTTAGCCTATGGAGACGTCTGTTTTATTGCCAAATCATAATAATTTACTAATGTTTTCTGGCTATCGAAGACGTCAACATCCGTTCAGACAAGTAGACTAAGGTTCAAATGCGTCCCGTTCTGCACCTTCTAGGCCAGTGTGAAGTCACATTGGATGGTGTACCTGTACCATTCCAACTCACACGTAAGCATTGGTATGTCCTCGGCCTCGTCGCGACAGCCCAAAACTACCTCATCAATCGTAAAGAGCTCACCGATACCGTTTGGCCACTGAGCGATGAGAAGAGCCGAAGCGTGCTCCTGCATAACTGGCGCCGCTCCCTCGTCACCGCAACAGCAAACATCCTTCCTACCGTCCCGGTGATCATCAGCGAAGACGATGTAACCTTCATCACCAAAGACATCGATGTCGATTATCACGAATGCGGCCGCCTCGCGAAAATGGTCCTCACGAGTGATGATGCACAAACGGTTCTCGATGCCGGAACGGCATTTGATACCCTCGCGGAGGACAAAGTGCTCCTCCCCTCGTTCTCATCATCCTTTCTAGAGCTCCGCGAACGTTTTGATCAGCAACGCATCGCCGTCCTTCGCCGCACATGGCAGGCGGAAGCGCATCTGCAACCGGCATCAAAATCGCTGACATCCACGTTTGAACTCCGACTACGCAGGCTTGGTGATGTCCATGCCATCGGGACGCCTCTCATTCCGTTTCAGGCCCTTCCGGATGTAAGTCACGTCCCAACGCGACGAGGCATCGTCCTCTCAGCTACCTCCCAGCTCGCAGCATCCATCGTCCTCGGCGGTATCATTGCGACTCCAATCCTCCTTGGCTCCCTGAACACGCCGCTCAAAAAGCAGCTGCAGTTAATCCATGGGAGCAAGGTCGACCGCCCAGTCACTGACCTCAATAGTTACGTGATGTTTCAGGTGAAGGACCCTGGCGTGAAGCGCTCGGCCGCCACCGCCATCAACATCACGCCAAAAGACCTCATCGTCGCCGCCGGGGATGCATCCCTTACCAATGGCGACCACCAAACAATCATCGCATCGCTGACCAAGAGTGGAAAAGCCCGGTGGGTGACAAAGCGCACGGATGAAAAAGGCATTCAGACCACGCCGAGGCAGATTTTCACATCCGAGAGCGGTCGGATTTATGTCGCAGCTGAGCTAAATGCTGAGCCAAACAATGCACGAAACGTAGCTCCCGGTCGGTATCTGGCGGTCAGTGTCTTTGACCGTGATGGCCAGCGCATGTTTGAGCGGGTTCACGCAGAGGCAATCGATGGCAAATCACTGCACCCGATCAGGCTTACCAGCGACCACACGGGAGGCATCCATGCCTTTGCCGTCTCAGCGCGCGGTCAGGCAAGCATAACGATGCATATTCCCGCGGGACCAGCCACGGAGGTCGCCGCACCGCTGACGGGATTTCCGAAAGCCTTTCAGCTCACCGATGCCGTTTCGGATAGCAAGGGCCATGTCTTTCTGCTTGGCCATCTGCCAGTGAAAACAAGTGCCGGCACGCGCATGGATTGGCATATTCAAGCATTGGATAAGGCATCCAAGACGCTGTGGACACGTGTGATCCCAGGTTCAGTGACGTCGGCATCCGTGCCGATCCGTGGTGTGATCAACGCGATGGGTGATGTTGTCGCCTATGGCCCCCTGCCGACGCCGAACAAGCGCTATCGTGGTCGCAAGGTTGCATCGATGGTGACGATGGCGGCAGCTGCTGGCGCGGTCATCGCGCGCGAATGTCTTGACACAGAAGATCAGAACCCAAGCTTTGCCCTGTTTCCATTGACGATTGGGAATTCAGCGGTGATTGCGGTTACCAAGCAATCACCCGATGGAGATGCGCCGTTTTCGATCCATCGCTTCGGGATTGCGGCTACGGACACGGCGTTGACATTGTCGATGCGATTTCCGGGCGAAAAGCGTGTTGAGGGTATTGTCTCGTTTTACATTAACAAGAACGGGGTTGTGACGGCATTGCTGCAGCCGAGTCAGGAAAAGTCGGCCACGACGGCATTGACGTATGCGCGGATGTTCTTTGGGCGCGGGATTGAGACCGGCGATCTTAGTGCAGCGGTGCCGTATGGCTATAACGCGGCGGGTGGCGGGCTGATTGCTGGGCATTACGCGAACACATTTTGCGTTTACGACTTTAGCAAGCTGCCGTAGGTTGCGTATTCCAAGATGCCAATCATAGCGGCTGGCCTCTGTGCCTGCCCTTCTGACGTAAAGTCCATGCGAGGCGCGGGCAGGCATGGAAGCCTGCCCCTACAGGACCACACGGGTAATCGGACGGCTATTTCCGCTGGTTTTCTCTGCCGGACGATCCACTGGACAGAAACATTTGACAGTCAATGTGCTCCCACGCAATATTGCTGGGTTACTGCCCACACGTTCCCCATTTAGCCTATAGAACCGCCCATTTGATTGCTAAATCACAAAAGGTTACGATTTTTTACGGTCGGCTTAACTATTTCACGTGCACGTTGACGAGTAGACTATTCGGCGATGCGTCCCGTATTGCGCCTGCTCGGCAAATGTGAACTGACTGCGGATGGTGCCCCCATCCCGTTCGACATCACACGCAAGCTTTGGTACGTCCTCGGACTTGTCGCCACCGCGCCTCAGTGCCACATTGCACGCGGTGAGCTCACAGAAGTCGTGTGGCCACTGAGCGAGAAGACCAGCCGAAGCGTGCTCCTCTTCAAATGGCGCCGATCCATCATCGATGCCATCGGACCAATCATCCCGGATGGCTTTGTTCTCATCACCGAAGAAGCTGTATCCCTCAACACGGATCACATCGACATCGATTATCAGCAATGCTGCAGCCTCGCGAAGCTCGCTCTTACAAGTGATGATGCCCTTGAAGTTCTCGAGGCAGGGACCGCCTTCGACACCATCGCCGAAGACAAAGTCCTCCTCCCCACGTATTCATCGGCGTTTCTCGACATCCGTGAGCACTTCGATAAGCAACGCCGCGCCGTCCTCCGGCG
>CAIYBQ010000462.1 GCA_903924445.1 uncultured Armatimonadota bacterium
CGTTACACTTTGCTTTAGCGCTTCGAGTGCATAGTGCATATCTGGCGCATTCAGGATAGCTTTTATGTCCCGTGTTACTTCCGGTTTCATGGCATCCCGAGGAACATATGCAAGTGCATTCTGCTGGATATGAAACTGACACCGTTGCCATGGAACACCACCAAACACTGCCTTTCGGGCAGCTCTTAGTCCCGCATGGTCATCACTTGTGATCATCCTTACCCCAGTCAAACCTCTCTGAAGCAGTCGCTCCATGAAGGTCCGCCAGTGGATTTCATGTTCTCCAAGCACAACCGTAACACCAAGAATAGATCGCTTGCCATCCTCTTGGATGCCAGCGGCAACCAGCACTGCAGCATCCTCAACAATGCCTCCGTGACGCACTTTACACCAGAGGGCATCGAGTTGAACGAACGGCGTAACTCCTAATGGCCGCTCTCTCCAGGCATCCAGTACCGAATCAAGTTGCTTGGTAGCCCGACTAACTTCCATCGCCGAGACCTTAAAGCCACACAAGGATTCAAGTACACTTTTGACCCGACGAGTAGCAACTCCTTGGATGTACATCTCGGCGAGGGCAATGTGTAGGGCTGTTTCAGATGCCATTGCGGCATCCAGTGACGCTGGTCGGAATGCCTCATCGCTTCCACGAACCTGTGGGACGGAAAGTTCAATTGTTCCAAGGCGAGTCTTCAGTGTGCGTTCTTTGTAGCCATTGGCATAACCGTTACGCTCATCCGTGCGTTCATGTCGATCGGCACGAAGGTGATGTTGACGCTCCAGTAACATCGCTGCGTTGAGAACCTCGGTAAGAATGCCGGACAAAGGATTATCAGCACTAGTCAAAATTGTCAAAAACTCACTGACTGCATCCGGTGTCTGGCGGGCATGGGATGCGTTAATATCTCTACGGTGGGTCATCTCTTGGACTCTCTTTCTACGCAATCGATAGATTCGAGAGAGGGCCCACTAACCCTGCGGGCAATGACGCCTTTTCCGATTTATGTGCAATATGTACAGGTAAACCAGATTCAGCAGTCAAACTGAATTTACAGACAAAATGTTACGCTACTTGGGTCAAGGCAAAATAGTTTTGTAGACGGATTTTAAATCTGCTTCATAATATGCAACTTTCATTACATTTAGGTGACCCAGATATGTTTCCACTCATGATTTCCGGGTATCTGTTAGAGAATGAATCAATACAAGACTACATCAGGTGCCCCGAAGCTACCGGGTGTTGATGGTGTACGTGCACTAGCGATGATTATGGTGTTTTGCTACCACGTTTGGGAGTTTAGCGGGAGTCCCTTATGGAATGTTGGTAACCTCTCTCCCGGTAGTGTGGTTGGGCGGTTTGCTCTTGGGGTTGACCTCTTCATCATATTGAGCGGCTTCTGTCTATACTGGCCAGTTGCGAACACAAGTAAGCCTTTTGATATCAAACAGTATTTCGAACGTCGATTCTGGCGAATAGCACCAGCCTATTACATGAGCATTTTAGTAATGCTACTGATGCCGAATGCATTAGTCATCTTGATGAAGCTATTGCATAAGCCAGCTACATGGCAGGAAGTGCCAGGGCTAATTCAGATTTTTACTCACTTGACGTTTACTCATGCGCTTCACCCAGATACTTGGGGAGGGATTCAAGGAGCCTATTGGTCGCTGGGGCTCGAGGCACAACTGTATGTTGCCTTTCCATTAGTCCTGATTGCAGTCAAGAAACTTGGGGTCCCGGCTACTACACTCTGCATGTGGTTGATCACGGTTGCTTGGTCGTACCTATGGCCAAATGTTTGGCCAAATGGGGGATTTGCAGCATCGCTATCCATCTTCGGGCGCTGGGGGCATTTTGCGGCTGGAATGCTCATAGCCCACATATGTCGAGGAGCTAATCGCAAGAATCACTGGGGGCTTGGATTATTAGGGTTGACTCTAGTGGTTCTCGGGCAACTCTCGATTGTTCGCGAAATCTCTTTTGTACCGGCTACTGACCTTTGCTCACTCTCAGGTTTCGCACTAATCCTGATGTCAGCAGTGCAACC
>CAIYBQ010000463.1 GCA_903924445.1 uncultured Armatimonadota bacterium
AGAGACAAGACCACCACTGCAATCGCAGGAATGACCATCGGGTCATCCGTTTGGTTGTCTGCAACCAGCGGACCGTTAGTCGTCAGGAGGGAAGCGTTACAGCTCCAACAACTTTGTTGGGTCGAAAAATTGTTGGCACCGCATGCGGGGCACAATCGTCGCTCGCTGGACATTTTCCCTAGTCGACGCGATGCTCAGGGGCAGCAAACTTACCATCGCTACCAGAGCGGAGAACATCACCAATCGGGGTTCGGGCAAGCGCCGCGATGAGCATCCCGACGACTGTGATTGCGAGGAGCGATATCAAAAATACACGTCGGCCAACGGTGGCTTTATCGATTTTGGGAGTGATGCCTTCCGTAGAAGTGTCATCTGTTCCAGTTGAGTTGAATTTTGGGAGGTTCAAGCCGGTCTTCACTGGATCATTATTACTCATACGTACTTTGTATCATGCAATACATGATTTGAAGTATTGAAGTCACGTATAACTACTTGCTCCCCCTCTCCGAATTCGGTGAAACCTTTCAACACGGTGACCATCTATGTATACATGTGTGAGCATGTTGTAGAAGTCGCGGAAGAGTGCGTCCGAGCAAACTCGGTGTTTCCTCCGGTTGTTGAGGAGCATCGCAAGTCGTGCGCATCCTGCTCGCAGCACATCGCGTTCATTACGCTGATGTCCTCGACGGGGCGTCCTCAGGTACAGCTTCCTCCTGCCGAGCTCACAACACGAATTGCGTCTCTGACATATGCCAAACAGTCTCTTTGGCAACAACTCGTTACGAGGCCAGCAGTGTTCGCGCCGGCTCTTGGAGTCTTGGTGGCTGCTGGATGGATGCTTTCTGGCATCGGGGATACGAAAAAAGCCGTTCAAGTCACTTCAAACGTAGAAGTTATAAAATCCCCAGTTATTGCAGAAGAGCCAGCAACAGAGAGCTCTGAAATTAGCAGCCGTTTCAAGCGTGCCGTCCAACCGGTTCGCTCCATTGGTGACCGAGTCGTCTTGGCTGCAAAGCCGGCAACTGGTTCAAAGAGTACGCGACAGGATGTTGAGCGGATGTCCGATTCGACCATCGGAAACGATGCCCCGATTGGCAAGAAATCCTTTGCGATTCCTCAAAACCCTGAGCTACGTGTGTCCGATGTGAAGTCTTCTGATGTTGCATCCGTTAGGACTGGCACTTCGCGCGTTCCCGAAATCTCTGTTACTGCCGACCATAAAATCAATGTCGAGGCGCCTCTTAGTACTCGCCGAACATTCGGACGTTCTTCGATCGTGCTCGCATCAACGGATGAAGCAGCCGAGGCCGATGAGCTTCGTGCAAACTTTCAATCACAGCTGAATCAACAATCAGATGCCTTCCGAAACACAAATGTCCAAGCATCGCAGCCCGTTGGCGACTCAGCCCGCATCAATGTCGTAAATGCTCCGGTAGGAAATGGCGGTAAGTAGTTAAACTTGCCGTAGACTTGTGATTGTGGAAGTCCCTTCGATCATGTGCCCTTGCGGGCAGAAGCAGACCCGCAAGTCTGTTCGCTACACCCATCGGATTGCTCATTACCTTGAACAAGCAAGTGTGCGGATTGAGTACCGTTGTCCTCGTTGTCGTCACCTGCGCGACACTGTGATGCTCCTCGAGGACTACCGCACGCTTCGAGATTATTGGAAGAGCGAGAGCAACGACTCTGAGCGAGATCGGATTGCATCTCTCGGTGCTATCAGCTTTGCAGAGCAACGTGTGATGCATGAGAAACTAAGTACCGGCAATCCACTCTCTGAGCTAGATTATTGATTTTTCTGTCTCTATGATTCTAAGAAGCGCATCCAAGTAGATGGACACACGAAAAACCACTGTAGTCTGTGCCGAACGTAGACATTTGGGAGCAGGATTAACCGGTCCAGTCTTTGCCCGCTTTCTAAACGTTTGGCTCTGCAATCCAGACTACTGGAACACTAACATGTTGGGATAGGAGCGTTGCGAGGTGCTTTGTACCAGGAACCTCTGTCTCCCGATGCCCTGCATCCCACAGCGTACATTTCTCGCCGTACGCTGCAACAAACATGTGGTGGCGTATGTCGGATGTCACATATATGTCTGCCTGTTCCTTAATGGATGCATACAGACTTTCCCCAGCCCCACCGCAAACTGCAACTGATTGGACCATCCTGTCACGCCGCTCAGAACAACGTACACTCACTTGAAGGCGTACCTCAACAAGTGAAAGGAAGTCAGATTCCATCATTGGAGATCGTAAGCGACCAACCCTGCCGATACCCGTTTTGCCACCGTCTGTTCCCGGCGTCGGCTCGATTGGATGGCAATCCGTCAGGTCTAGAAGGTTCGCAAGAACATCGTTGATGCCATCTTCAGCACAGTCCCAATTCGTGTGGGCTGAAAGAACAGAAATGTCCTCCTTGATTGCCGCGATGACAGCGCTCTCTGGAAATCCAGCAGTTTCATCCAATCGCGTTATTGGCGAATAGATCAGCGGATGGTGCGTAACGAGAACATTGATTCCTTGTGCCACGCACTCGGAAATCACCGCAGCCGTGGCATCGAGTGCTACACCGATTTTCGTGATGTCCAGATGGCTGGAACCAATGCACCGTCCGATTGGGTCATTGCCCATTTTTAATCTGGACGGCGCGAGCTGTTCCAATATTACTTCGAGATCATGAACGGTCATTCAGTAACATCCACAAGGCTGTAAACAGGCGCATCCAACAGGCGTTCCGTTCCACCTAGGAATGTCAGGTTCTTCAGGAATGCGTAGCCTGCGACGGTTGCCCCAAGCGTTGTAACCAGCCGACCAGCCGCTTCAGCCGTTCCTCCAGTTGCAAGGACATCATCCACAATCAATACGCGGTCACCGGCTGTAACCGCATCGGTGTGCATTTCAATGACAGCACTTCCGTACTCAAGGTCATACTCAGCTGATACAGTTTCCCATGGAAGCTTCCCAGCTTTACGGATGGGAACGAACGGAAGGCCAAGTGTCACTGCCAACGGGCATGCGAAAAAGAATCCGCGGGATTCAATTCCAGCAATAACGGTTGCACCGGATGTCTGTGCGATTTCGACAAACGCTTCCATGACAGCCCTGTACGCATCCGGATTCTGTAGAAGGGGTGTGATGTCCTTGAACATGATTCCGGGCTTTGGGAAATTTTCAACCGTACGTATAGTTTCGATCCACGTGTGCATTTCTAATTCCATTCTCTCTGTTTGGTCATGATGGTTTTCCACCCAGCAGGTGCCTTCAATGTTCGCTTGTAGCCTAAGTCTGTCTTTTTCCATGAGATGGTTACCATGCCACCCGGAACAGGAACGCTGCCTGAACACCATGGGACATCACTCAACGATGGCACAACATAGACACGCTTTGTCACATGGTCAACCTTGGCGATGCCGACAACATCCCGAAGCATCATCACGGCGACATGACTCGCAAACCCATGGTTACAGCTTGCACTGGCATCTGTGTTTTCCCAGAGGGTTCCCGTCCGCTCAGCCATGTAGCCGAAATACGCGGCTGATTCATTTAGAATTTGGGTAATCATCCCGGCACGAGATAGCACTTCAATCCTCAGGTAATTGCCAATGAACGCATTGGAAATGTGTATCTCAGGTTGGACCTTTTTGACATCCCGTATTGGGCCAAACTCAGATGTCAGAGTTCGCCATAGCTCGGGACGTGACTTTGGAGTTGCGATGTTGAAGAAGAATGCGTAGTACTGGCACGTTTCGCTACGATTTCGAGTGACATCGAGCGAACCATTTGGTTTTCGGATGGCATTGTCCACATACCAGGTTCCATCAAAGCTTAGTTCGTTTATGACATCGCGAAGCTTGTCCGCCTGACGTTTCCACAGCTGGTTTCCGTAGAGCTCTGCCGCTGCATCCAATGCACCAGCAAAGAGCATATTGGATGGAAAGTTGACATCTTGGACGAAGTCATTTGCTTTGCTCCACTCAACAAAGACCCAGGAGGGGACCTTCTCGAGAAGCCCAAGGTCGTTCTGATAGCGCTCAAACCATTTGAAAAGCTTTTCAACACGAGGCCGCAGTGCCAAAATCAGTTTTGGCGAACCGCCACGTTCCTTGAACTCGCGTAGCTGAACGACAAACCAGAGGGCCCAGTTCGCGATGAAAACTCCATCGTTGTGGTCGCTGGGATAGCACATCGGAAGCATCCCATCGGGGATGAAAGCAAACGACTGTGGAAGGGCATAGTTTTCTAGGAAAGCCGTCTCGATTTTATGATGACCACTTAGCAGATGCCCGGTGCGTGCGCTCCAAAAGCTGTCACATAGCCACCCAGCGCGCTCGCGGCTTGGACAATCCATAAAGATATCAACGGCATTTTGGCGATAGGTTTGTCGAGCTGCTTCAAAAATTTGCTTGAGCATGTCGTCTGGACAGTCGAACATTGCTTTGTCAGCATCCGGGCAAGCAAGCTCACGAACAAACACGCTGCCAAAGTCAAGCGGTCCAT
>CAIYBQ010000464.1 GCA_903924445.1 uncultured Armatimonadota bacterium
TCGATATCATCAATAGCTTCTTCAAGGTTCTTGTTGTTGATGCCACGGGTCCAGACATTGCAGTTTCTTAAACAAAGTGCATCGACACTGAAACTCAGTGATGTTCGAAACGAAAACGATGACACAATTGTTGCTGGAGCATCCAAGGCTGTAGCATCGGGTCCAGAAGCAGGACCCGTAACGGTCATCTTGAGCGGTAATGAAAACTCCGTAACGCAGTGGTCGGGGATGATTATGGACAAACTCCCGGCGAAAAAACTATAGCCAAATCGTACTAAAAAACGAAAAGCCTCCGTGACCGATAGGTCATGGAGGCTGTTTGCGTTTGTGGCTTGATGATTCTAGTTATCTTGAACCGAATCTCCAAGCTCGACCACTTCCCACAATCGGCCATCAATAGAGCGAACGACGACGACTGCGATGCCGTCAACGTTTTTCCATACCCACTGTGTAATCGACTTGCTTGATGGCTGTCGGTTTCGCAGGTTGACACCGACAGATGCTGCAGCATCTACAGGCGATGAAAACGGGATGCGACTCGTGACAACGATCTGTGTGGCCTTGGTTTGCTTGAAGCCAACGAAAACGCCTGCGTTCTCGATTTCATATTCGCGGAACTTGTTATCCTTACCAACATTCCGTGGGCGTCCGAGCATACGATCGGAAACAGATTCTGATTGATGATAGACCTGCTTCGCGTTGAACAGCTTGCTCTTCGCCTGAGTTGGTATGGCGACTGCTACAGCTGCCAGCAGGAATGCGACCGAAATGATTGTGCTCTTCATGATGGACTTTCTCCAGAACGAGCCGCTCAAACTGGCGACTTCGCTATACCAGCTAAGTGAGCAACTTCCGTACCACATTGCCTTCAACATCCGTTAACCTGAAATCTCTTCCTTGGTAACGATATGTAAGTCGCGTGTGATCGACTCCCATGAGATGCAGAATCGTAGCGTTAAGATCGTGAATATGCACGGGATCCTTGGTGATGTTGTAGCAGAAATCGTCCGTTTCTCCTATGACATTACCTCCACGCACACCGGCTCCTGCCATCCAGAGTGAGAAACACCTGCCATGGTGGTCCCGACCATAGTTTTCCTTGGTCAGTGCACCCTGACAATAAACCGTCCGTCCGAACTCGCCCCCCCAGACAACCAGCGTGTCATCGAGAAGACCTCGCTGCGCCAAGTCATTGACAAGAGCAGCACTGGCTTGATCGGTATCCCGTGCTTGACCGCGTAGCTGCGTTGGGAGGTTTCCATGTTGATCCCATCCCCTATGGAACAGCTGAACAAACCGAACACCCTTTTCAAGAAGCCTGCGCGCAAGGAGACAGTTTGCAGCAAACGTACCAGGCTTCTTCGCATCCGGTCCGTATGAAGCAAATGTGCTCTCAGACTCCTTCGAAATGTCCATCAAGTCTGGAACACTTGACTGCATACGGAACGCCATTTCATACTGGCTGATCCGTGTATCGACCTCCGGATCCTGATAAGTGGATGCGGTTACACGGTTGGTTGCGGCAATCGTGTCGAGCATCTGACGCCTGGTTGATGCATCTATCCCTGGTGGATTCTTCAGATAAAGCACAGGGTCTCCAACGCTTCTAAGCTTGACTCCCTGATGGACACTTGGCAAGAAACCAGGTCCCCAAAGCCTGCCGAACAGTGGTTGGTCGTTTGGATTACCCGTTCCCTGCGAGATCAGGACGATGTAGCCTGGGAGGTCTTTGTTCATACTCCCAAGGCCGTAGCTCATCCATGCACCAATCGATGGTCTTCCTGGCTGCTGAGACCCCGTTTGAATAAATGTAATGGCCGGATCGTGATTGATTGCCTCGGTATGCATCGACCGAATCAAGGTCATCCGGTCCGCAAGCCCTCCAATGTGTGGAATGACTTCGGACATCCAAATGCCGGATTTACCGTATTGCTTAAAGTTAAAGGTTGTGGGTGCGCAAGGGAAACGTGTCTGACCGCTTGTCATTCCGGTGATGCGTTGACCGTTGCGAATGCTGTCTGGTAGGTCTCTATCGAATTGCGATGCAAGCTGAGGCTTGTAGTCAAACAAATCGATATGGCTGGGAGCTCCGGATTGAAACAGGTATACGACGCGTTTCGCTTTGACTGGCGATGCTGCGATAGCACTTTGCCCTGCTGTCGCCATCACATCGGAGAGCGCAGCCAGCCCTATTCCGGTGGCCCCGCGGCCGAATAGCTGCCGGCGTGTAAGAAGTAGCCCGCGTTCAACCAAAGGATTCGCTTGTAATTGGTCAATCATCTGGTAACTTCTCCACAACGACCCGGATTTGAACCACTCTACCTTTACTTCGAACCATCTTCCATGGACGCGTCTACCCACCTCTCCTTTGGAACATCTAACTGCATTGGTTCGTATGGTTTACATCGCTTTGACAGACGGTGTTGTCGTGTAACATATGACATCAGAACCGCGATTAGTTGTTAAGGCCCACGGGCCACACTAGTACAGGAATCACACACACTTTGGAATCAGAAACAATTCTCACACCGCTGGAGCAAGCCGCAATCGAAGAGGCCGTCGCAGACACCGCCACGAATGACCTCCCGGAAGTCCTTGACCTTTTGCCACTGCGCGATGCTGTCGTCTTCCCGATGCTGGTCGCACCAATATCTGTCAGCCGGCCGAAGTACATCAAGATGATTGAAGCTGCGGCCGGGTCTGGCGAACGTATTCTGGGCGTTGTAACACAGCGAGCTCCCGATACCGAAGACCCAGGCGTGGATGACATCCATTCTGTAGGCGTCGCGGTCAGCATCCGTCTCATGGGGCGCAGCCCCGATGCAACCCGCCTCATCGTGCGGGGACTTCGCCGGTTTACGATTTCTTCCATCGATGCCGAAGCAGATCACCTCCGGGCAACGGTCACGTACCAATCAGATTCGCTTCCCGTTGATGATTTGCAGCGAGTTGAGCTCGAAGCCATCCAACGCGCTGTCTCGGAAGCGTTCCTTAGAATGGTAGACCTGTCTCCAGAGCTTCCGGATGATGTCAAGGGTATTGCGGATGCTACAAATGTCCCGGATGTCGGCAGCATGGCCGATCTCATGGCTTCACATTCGCGTCTACGGACGGCCCAGAAGGTTGAAGTCCTTGAAGCTTTGGATGTCGTCGAACGGTTAAACGTGCTGCATCGTTTGTTGCTTCGTGAGATTCAGGTCCTCGAAGTTGGGCAGCGGATTCACCAGGAAGCCGCCGGCGCAATGTCAAAGGCTCAGCGTGAGTTTTACTTGCGTGAGCAGATGAAAGCAATAAAGCGCGAGCTTGGCGAGCGGCCGGAACGTGACCGTGAGCTTGCAGCGTTTCGCACCAAGTTGAAGAAGCTCAAGCTCCCAGAGGAAGCGCATAAGGAAGTTGAGCGCGAACTCGATCGACTTGACCGACTCAATCCAGCCAGTCCTGAGCACAGTGTCAGCAGAACATATGTTGAGACAGTGCTTGCCCTTCCGTGGTCGACGAGTACGCCCGAGACAGCAACGGTTATCAATGTGGAACGTATGCTGGATGAAGACCACTATGGGCTGAAAGATGTCAAAGACAGGATTGTCGAACATCTGGCAGTGCGTCTAAGTGTCCCTGAAGGAAACATCCGCCAACCAATTTTGTGCCTTGTAGGACCTCCAGGCGTTGGTAAGACATCCCTTGGACGCAGCATTGCCCGTGCCCTCGGAAAAGAGTACGGCAGGATTAGCCTCGGTGGAGTACGTGATGAGTCCGAAATTCGTGGACATCGACGTACCTATGTGGGTGCCCTCCCCGGACAGATCATCACGACGCTTCGACGCGCGGGAACCAATAACCCGGTGATTGTCCTTGATGAAATCGACAAGATGGCAAGTGATATGCGGGGTGATCCGGCGAGCGCTCTCCTTGAGGCCCTTGATCCGGAGCAGAACAAGTCGTTCCGCGACCACTACATCGATGCGCCATTCAATCTGTCAAAGGTGTTGTTCATTACGACTGCTAATGGTTTGGATGGTATTCCGGCTCCCCTGCGTGACCGCATGGAGATTGTAGAGCTGAGCGGCTACACAGACCGTGAGAAGGCATCCATTGCCGCTGGGCATCTCGTGCCCGCACAGCGCAAAGAGTACATGGTCGATGCCGTTGACTTCGATATCGCACCGGATGCATATCTGCCGTTAATCCATGGCTACACCCGTGAGGCCGGAGTTCGGTCACTCGGACGCACGATTGGGTCACTTTGCCGTAAGCAGCTTCGACGCAAAGCGGAAGGTTCACCAATCGCAGTCCCAATCACTGTGGATGGAATCACAGACCTTCTTGGATCACCTCGCTATGACAGTGATGAAATCACGCCATATGCAGGTGTACCTGGAACGGCAGTGGGCCTTGTGTGGACAGCCGTAGGCGGTGATACGCTTGTCCTCGAAACGACGCGCATGCCCGGTTCAAAGACGGTTCAGCTCACTGGGCGGCTTGGTGAAGTGATGCAGGAGTCTGCAAAGACGGCTGTTTCCTATGTAAGAGCTAATGCAGCGAAGCTTGGTATCGATCCTACCTTCTGGGAAACATCCGAGATTCATATTCACGCGCCGGCCGGTGCTGTTCCCAAGGATGGTCCAAGCGCGGGTATCACTCTGGTGACCGCTTTAGTGTCATTGCTTACGCAGCGCCCGCTTGAAGAGCACTTGGCGATGACCGGTGAGGTTACGTTGACTGGACGTGTACTGCCCGTTGGTGGCCTCAAGGAAAAGCTGCTTGCTGCGCATCGTCAAGGATGCACAACTGTGATTGTCCCTGCACGAAACCGCAAGGATATTGTGGAAGATGTCCCTGAGGATGTTCGCGCTGACTTGAACATCGTGTACGTCTCCGATGTCCTCGAGGTGATAGATCTTGCGCTTAAGCCTAAGGCGCGTGCCAAGCGCACGAGTGCAACGGGTTCCCACCAGGTTGTCCCCGACATAGTCATCCCTCTGGTTCCGACGTTGCCAGCCAAGGATGCACCGCCAGCGATGGCGTAAACAGTCATTGTCCCTGCCAGCTAGCTAAGTAGCGGCTGGCAGGGACATATTTCATTAGCGACTATACGCTTGATCGCTATCAAGAAAACGCCACTGCTTGAGCTCTCCATCACTTAGTGGTAATCCGAGGATAAGGGCCCTTACAGCAGAAATTGGCATTTCATTTTCCTGTAAAAAGCGATCATGAAACGCTTTTGGCGTCCATCCCAGTGATAGTGCCTCTCGATAGAGCGACCGGACCTGCATCCCACCAATCTGATACGCCAGCTGATAAAGAGGTGGGTAGCGATTGCCAACACTGCGCCTGATCTCAGCGTGAGCATTGGCTGGTTCATGACCGCATTCCCGCACCAGAAAATCGACGCATTCGGTTGCAGACATCTCACCAAGATGAAATCGAAGACTGAACAGAACACGCGCACAGCGGTGCATCCGCCAAAAAAGCATCCCACAACGCTCTTCAGGTGTCCGGGGGAATTCCCTCTCCCAAAGCAACATTTCCCAGTGAAGCGTCCAGCCTTCCACCCAAAACGGTGTCCACCAAACATTTCGATAGGAATGAAACCTTGCGGATGCCCACTGCTGCATGTGATGACCAGGAATGAGTTCGTGTTGAACCGTCGCCCGACTAAATGCTGCGTTGTTCCCACGCATGCTCATCTGGCGGGCAGCCGTAGACATTCCGCTTGTTGGATAGGAAACAATGATTGTCTCCCCACCAAGAAAAAACGGGTTGGTCTTTTGATCTTCTGCGGACATCATTTCCATCCGCCATGTTCCGCTTGCCGTTGCATCAACGGTAAGAAGGTCTTCTTCAGTGACGTACCTTGCCGCTTCAAGTGCCAAATCACGCACGATTGTCGGTTGACTTCCCGGCGGTGATGCAGACCGTTTACAGTGTTCGAGTGCTGCTTCCCAGTCTGAGACTCCCAATGCGTTTACGACAGCTGCGCACTGTTCCCGGCACCATTCCCACTCACGCTCCGCGGCCGCTATCAGGTCATCCACCGAATGGGCAATCCAGCTCGCAGCCAGCTGTTGCTCAAGAACATCCCGTCCAACCGGCTGACCGATAAGCTCATCACCGATGTGACTCGTCAAGGATAAACGCAGCGACTGCAAAGACTCTTGGAGTTTGGATACATTGTCGGAACACCACCAAGTGACATCGGGGCTGTACCCACCGATAAATTTCCACCAATGGGATAACGCATCAGATGCAAGTCCTAAGTGGGTAAATAACCTGTCGGTCAGTTCATCAAGCGGAAGTTCACTCACTGTGCGGGTAAGTGCCTGAACATCCAAGGTAATCGCAGCCAGTTCGACAGCCGCAACCTCGCCTTGGGGAAACTGAAAATCACGAATGCCGTCATCCATTTGGAACAATCTGAGCAGCCACGGGAATCGAGAATACAGCTTATGATTTCGAAGTTGTTCGAGGGAATCATCACGCGTGAACTGGCTCAGTTGCTCGGTAAACAGAATTACATCCAGATATTCGCTTCGGGTGATAGCCCGCGCCTGTAGGCTGGACAACATTTCCTGATACTGCGTCACGGTATTAGTGCGAGCTTCGTGACGACGGTTCGTTGGGTTTGGAAACTTGCGCTCCCAAGCATTCCGATCCTCTGTGAAATGGTTGATTACATCGCAGACACTCATTTGTGCGTTAAGATACATGCGGATTTCCTTTCCGCATATGAGTCTATCCGCAGGAAGAGTTTCTCCTGAGGGTGAATAAATCAGTCGGATAAGTCCACCGGAGAATTACCTATGTCAGATTCGCTTTCCCGACGTCAGATGTTGCGTGCCACTGCTGGTATTGCAGCGGCAACTTTCACCATTGAGGCTGCGGAAGCAGAGTGGCGTTCATTGACCCCAGCTGCGACCAGTAATGAAACGATGCATGGTGTCCCGTTTGACCGGACCCCTAATGTACGCGTTGGATTCATCGGTTTGGGTGGTCGTGGAAGTGGTCTTTTGAATGACCTCATCAACATCCCAGGCGTTGAAATCCGTGCTGTTTGTGATCTGGTGACAGAACGTGCCGAAAATGGTGCATCCCGTGTTGCACGCGGTGGCGCTCAGAAGCCAACCGTTTACGGTGGCAAGCTTGATAGCTGGAAGGCCCTTGTCGCACGCGATGACATCGATATCGTCTACATCGCAACTCCTTGGGACTGGCACGTGCCGATGGCCATCGGAGCCATGGAAAACGGTCACCATGCCGCGACCGAAGTACCTGCAGCCACATCGCTGGCAGACTGCTGGAAGCTCGTTGACACATCAGAGCGCACACGCAAGCACTGCATCATGCTTGAAAACTGCTGTTACGGAAATTCTGAAATGATGGTTTTGAACATGGTCCGTAAGGGGATGTTCGGAACGATTACCCATGGTGAGGCAGCGTACATCCACAACCTTAGCGAGCTCTTGCTGGCTGACTCCGGTGAAGGCCTGTGGCGCCGCAAGCCGCATGTCGACCACAACGGCAACCTCTACCCAACCCACGGTCTTGGTCCTGTAGCAAACTACATGGGCATCCACCATGGAGACCGCTTTGTCTCGATGGTCTCTATGAGCAGCCAAGAAGCAGCCCTAACCGAATTCCGTGACAAGCATGTTGCGAAGGATTCGCCAAAGCGTCTAGAAAAATACAAGAATGGCGACATGAGCACATCGTTGCTTAAGACCGCAACAGGACGCACTGTGATGCTCCAGCATGACGTTGTCACCTTCCGGCCATACACTCGCCACAACTTGATTCAGGGCACCCAAGGTACGTTTGCTGATTACCCTGCACGTATTTGTGTGATGGGACAGCCTGAGGGTGAAGTCTGGGTTGAGCTGTCCAAGACGGACAAATACAAGGAGTTTGTCGATCCACTGTGGCAGAAGAATGGCGATCAGGCCCGCAAGCTTGGTGGTCATGGCGGCATGGACTACATCATGAACTTCCGCCTGATTCAGTGTCTGCATGAGGGCATCGCACCTGATATGGATGTCTACGATGCTGCAGCATGGTCAGCACCGACACCATTGTCCGAGCTTTCGATTGCGCGCGGTGGTGGTGCGGTTACGTTCCCAGACTTTACAAGAGGGAACTGGAAGAAGTAGTCTCTATAACCATGAAGGTTACGATTATCGGGGCCGGCTTAGCCGGCCTCGCTTGCGCCAGACGCCTGACAGATCACAACATTACGGTCCGCATAATCGAGAGGTCACCCTCCGTGGGCGGCCGAGTGCAATCTAAAACCATCGATGGCTTTCGCATCGATATAGGTTTTCAAGTGCTCTTGAATGCGTATCCCGCATTGCAACTGCTTCCAGAGCTTGCCACACTCCCTGCATACAACTTCCCACCCGGTGCAAGGATCATGCTAGAACATCGCCTGCATACCCTCTCAGACCCATTCCGCAACCCTGCCGATGCACTGCCATCGATTATCACCCCCGTGGTGAGCATCCAGGACAAGCTCTTAATGTGGCACCTCGCTGCAGAGTTTAATCGTCGGCCTCTGACCTCTCTTTGGGATGAGCCAGATCAGACAATCCTTCGTTTCCTGACACGCAGGGGCTTTAGTAATGCCGCTATTGAGTTGTTTTTCAGGCCATTTGTCGGTGGTATCACCCTGGATGAGTCGCTTGGAACGAGTGCAGCCATCTTTAAGTTCATCTGGTCAATGCTAAGCAAAGGGATTGCTACACTTCCCGCTGGCGGGATGCAGTCGATACCAGATGCGATGGCAGCGGCCCTTACAAACAAAAACGTTGACATTCTTCTTGATACACAGGCTACTGGGTTGACGAAGAATAGTAATCAATGGAATGTTCAGACGGCTGCAGACGTCATTGAATCGGATGTTGTTGTATTGGCAACCGATGCGTGGTCTCTTGGCAGATTACTCCCGGAGTACAATCCTCCAAAGTACCGTTCACAGAGAACCCTCTGGTTGACACTTGACCGGGTTGTTGACTGCGGTCCCTCCCTCATCCTGAATCCTGACCGTCAATCTCCATTCATGACGGTTGCACCGATGCATGCCGTCGATCCCAACCGCGCTCCAAAAGGAAAGTCGCTGTTCGCCGTCACGGTAAGGGCAGATCATTTCTCGGACACCGCTGATGAAATCGTGCAAAGAATTCATCATGCCATGCAACGTAACAAGGTCATTGCCCCATCCGATGACATTACTTGCATAGTTGACCAGACAGTGCAAAGAGCGCAGTTTGTACAGGATCCAAACCATTTTCGCACTAAGAAACCCCGTGCTGCGCTCCCCGATGGCTTGTACGTTTGTGGTGAGCATCTCCAAACATCCAGTATCAACGGAGCATTGGAAAGTGGCATAGCAGTCGCTGATGAAATAGTCCGAACCCTCTCAAGCCAAGAACGACTCTGGGATTAAAGGTAAACTAGAAAGTGTGGCCCGCTGATACCGGGTTGCAACAGGAGAATATGATGAGTAATGCCGTAACAGTAACCGGAGCTGACTTTGATGCCGTCGTTCTGAAGAACGATGTTCCAGTGTTGGTCGACTTCTGGGCACCTTGGTGTGGTCCATGCCGCCGTGTAGGACCTGAGCTGGATGCCGTTTCTGAAGAGCTCGGAGCACAGGTTGTAATCGCCAAGGTAAATGTTGATGATGAATCTGAATTGGCTGTTACGTACGGTATTCAGAGCATCCCAGCAATGGTTATCTTCAAGGGTGGTAAGGAAGTTGACCGCCTCGTCGGTGCATACCCACGCACGGCAATCAGTGCCAAGCTGAAGGCGCAGCTCTAACACAAAGCGTGGTCACAGCTGATTACAGGCTGTGACCACTTCTTTCTTTTCTGATATACTTCGCATCGGCGCGGAGAGGTGAGCGGAATGGTATCGCAACCGTCTTGAAAGCGGTCTCACGGGTAACCGTGTGCGGGTTCGAATCCTGTCCTCTCCGTCCTTCTTAGTCAATCCCTAATGGATATTCCGTCCAACAAAGACCTCGCAACGATTCGTTTGACACAACAGGTCAGCTGCGCGGGCTGAGCGAGCAAGCTGGGACCGTCGGTCCTGACAAACGTACTCTCATCGCTTGCATCTCGATACGATCTTCCCGCATCGTCCGGCATCCCAAGTTACGATGACGCAGGTGTCCACATCCTGAATCCGGATACTGCCCTGATCCAAACCGTTGACTTTTTCACCCCAATCGTGGATGACCCATTTACGTTTGGCGCGATAGCGACAACGAATGCGCTTTCGGACGTCTATGCGATGGGTGGGATCCCACTTACCGCACTGAATATCAGCTGTTTTCCAGTGGATGTCTACCCTCCTGATGTGCTTGCGGATGTCATCGCGGGTGGACTGTCCGTCTTAACCCGCGCAGGTGTAAAGCTGCTTGGTGGACATACAGTCAAAGATTCTGAATTCAAGTTCGGTGTCTCGGTTACAGGCACTTGTCATCCCGACCAGATCCTCACCAATCGTGCAGCCGTTCCTGGTGATGTTTTGGTTCTCACCAAGCCAATCGGAACAGGTGTTTACACAACGGCACTAAAGCGTGGTCTTGTTTCAACAGAGGACATTGAGCACATCGTGGCTTCGATGCTGCTGCTAAACGATGGCCCAATTCGTATCGCAAAACTCCTTGGCATTCCAACAGTTGTCCATGCTGCAACCGACATTACCGGGTATGGCCTGCTTGGTCACCTTTCACATTGGGTCCGTAACGCGGACATTGGCATCTCGTTGATTTCAAGTCAAGTACCGCTGTTTGATGGCTTGGAGGCCCTTGTAGAGCAAGGTTGTGTGCCCGGTGGAACACATGCAAATGCCAACTTTACAGCTGCTATTGTAACGGGCCGTGCGTTGATCTCAGAGGCATTGTGGTTATCACTAAACGACCCACAAACAAGTGGTGGCTTGTGTGTTGCGATGGATCCTGCGTTTGTAGATCGGTTTATCGAACATATGCAGAGTGATGGTCTGGACGCATGGATTATCGGTGATGTGACATCTACAGCACCTGGAACAATCAGCCTGGTGGCGTAAGGCCTACTGTCCGACCGGTTTTGTTGATGTTTGCTGAGCTGATGCAACGTAGTTATCGACGACAGTGCCCATTCCGATTTTTGCATCCAGGATTAGCTCAATCGCCTCACGTACCGCACCGTGACCACCACATTTGTTCAGTACAAACGTAGCGTGTCGACAAACATGCTCACAGGCATCATGAACGGCAAAGACCAGACCAACGCGCTCCATTGCTGGCAGGTCATTGAGGTCATCCCCGATGTAAGCAACAGCATCCAAGTTTAAGTTTTTGACTATTGCCAGCGCATCAATGGCATCCCGCTTATTTGATATGCCCTGCAGCACAGTCGTTACGCCGAGCTCCGCCGCCCTGCGTGACACCATTTCGCTGATGCGACCAGTCATGAAGACGATCTCAAGACCATTTCTAACGGCCAGGGCAATTCCAAGACCGTCGTGTACATTGAAAGTTTTATACTCAGCTCCATCGGAAGAATACGTCACGGAGCCATCTGTTAATGTGCCATCCACATCGCAGATTAGGACTTCAACGCCAGCAAGCTTTCGCTGAAACGAACTATTCATGCGGGATGATTCCATTGGTGACAAGGTCCTTCAAAGCAAGGACACCGATTGGCTTTTTATGATCATCAAGGACGGGAATATCACCTATCCGAGTGACTCCCCGCTCGAAGGAAATCAACGTGTCATACGCCAAGGGGTTACCCGAAATCGTGGCTGGGTGAGTCGTCATCATTTCCTGAATCTCCTCAGACCAAGCGTTTGGTCCAAATGTCAGGAATGCCCGACGGATATCACCATCGGTTAGCACACCGATTAGGGTGCCAGTCTCATTGATGACGCAGGCAAGTCCAGATCGGGCTTTGGTAATCGTCGCGATTGCATCCCCAAGCGTAGATGTCCCAGTCAGAATCGCAATCTCGGTTCCCGTACGCATCAGGTCATAGACGGTCATTACCAATCTTCGGCCGAGGGAGCCTGCCGGGTGCACTGCCGCGTACGCCTCACGGGAGAAGCCCCTCGCTTCCATCACCGCAATCGCGAGCGCATCCCCGATCGTTAGCGCGACCGTAGTGGATGTCGTCGGTGCAAGGTTATGCGGACATGCTTCCTGATGAATGCTTGTGCTGATCGTCACAGTCGACGCCTTGGCAAGCGTTGACATGAGCCCACCAGTGAGCGCGATGATGGCCTTCGCCCTGTTGCGGATGACCGGAAGGAGGACACGAAGCTCATCACTCTCGCCACTCTGAGAGATTGCCAAAACAGTATCTGACTCAGCAATCATCCCAAGATCGCCATGCATCGCCTCGGTTGGATGAACGAACAGAGCAGGCGTTCCCGTACTTGCAAAGGTTGCGGCAAGCTTTCGGGCAATATGCCCACTCTTACCAACTCCCATGACAATCAGGCGGCCATCGCTGTTGACGATTGTATCTACAGCCACCTGAAAATCCGGACTGATGTCATTCATCCGCGTCGTTAGCGCATCAATCGCCGTGCCTATAACGCGTTTTGCTGCGTGGATTGCCGGTAACTCAGGTGTGTTAGTCACGCCCCATTGTACCTTTACACACGCAATGCTCTAGGCTATGCGGCGCGGCGTAGCGGTACAGCTTCGGCCGATTCACGAGCAGGCGATGTGACTGTTACCGCTGGATGTTGAATCAAGTCAAGCAGTCCAGATGTTGCCATCATCTCATGAACACGCCCTATTGCAACGACTTCAATCCCCACCTGCATCATTGCAGCGACACGTGCAGTCGTGACAAGATTGCTGATTCCAACATCTGAAATGTCATCGATGTCATTCAGCATCAAGCGAAGAATTCTGGGTTGTCGTCCAATCGCTGAAAACATCACTTCCCGGAAGGCAAGGACGGTTGTTCCATCGATGACTCCGCGGATGTGCAGCTCGTAGATGCCATCCCTAGATGCGATCAAAAGTGACTTGAATGCATCTTCAGAGACATGCAACGAAGGACGTCCCCTGCGCCTCTTTTTGATGGGAGCTGGTTCCGGTGACGATACGGCGTATGAGCCAAGCTTTTTGTAGTCCACGTCTGTATCATCGGCAACCAGAATCGACTCCAACATGGAAAATCAAATGGCACGCTTTGAAACCGGAATAACTACCTGTTTATAGAGAGTTTTTACCGATGCGGTATTCTTACATCATGCGCATATGTGTTACGGGTGCCCGTGGAATGCTTGGACAGCAGATCGTTGAAATGGCTACGTCGCTTGGTCATACGGTTATCCCGTGGGTGCGTCCAGCTGCTGATATCTCGCAAGTGGAATCAATCTCGGAGCGTGCGAAGCATGATGCGCCGGACTGCATTATCAACTGTGCCGCTTGGACCGATGTTGATGGTGCTGAAACCAATGCTGCCGCAGCCTATACGGCCAACTACATTGGTGCACGAAACGTCGCCATGGTCGCAGCCAGCAATGGAATCAAGCTCGTGCATATATCTACAGACTTTGTCTATCCGGGAGAGCTTCAGCGTCCCCTATTAGAGACAGACAGTACAGACCCAAAGTCGGTGTACGGTAGTAGCAAACTCGCGGGTGAAGATGCAGTCCTTGCCCATTGCCCAGCGGCGGTCATCATTCGAACCGGTTACATCTTCGGGCACCATGGCCCTAACCTGATCGACAAAATCGCGTCGGGTATCAAGTCAGGCTACAACATGCCGTTTGTCACGGATCAGTGGATAACGCCAACGAGTACCACTCTCCTTGCAGATGCAAGTTTGAAGTTCTGTGACTCAGATGCCGTAGGAACCTACCATGTGACGCATGGCGGCGGCTGTTCAACATATGAGATGGCGAGTTACATCGCAGAGTTGACATCGGGTACTGGTACCGTTACGAGAACCACCTTAGGTGAATGGGAGCCGATCCAAAGTGCAAGGTGCCAGGCGGTAGGACGTCAGCTTGCGAAACGTCCTGTTTACTCGGTCTTGAACACAGATAAATACTATCGATTTGCAAGCCTGGAACCGGTCTCATGGCAGGATGCCATCCGGACCCACCTTCACGTTTCCAGTACCTAAACCGGTGGCGTCTCGAGCTTTGCGATGTGCTCAATAGGTTCATCGAGGTCATCGACCTTGACATAAACCTGCCGAAGCACTTCATCGGGGGTCGTCAGACCACCACGCATTTTGGTAAGGGCATCTTCGCGAATCGGGACCATTCCAGCGGCGACAGAACTACGCCTCAATACCGAACTCGGTGCACGGTCCATGATAAGGCGCTGCATGTTTTCATCCACGCCTACTACCTCGTGGACACCGATGCGCCCCTTAAACCCAGTCCCTTCGCACGCGGAGCATCCACTCCCCGCATACCAAAAGCGATCTGCGGGATTTACTGAAAGCAGACGCGCATTCACTTCAGAAACCGGCCCTTGTTGGCGACAGCTCGCACAAAGCCGTCTTACCAGTCGCTGTGCAACCATTCCAATCAGTCCTGATGCAATCAAGAACGGTGGAACGCCCATGTCAAGGAGGCGTGTCACCGATGTTGGAGCATCATTGGAGTGGAGAGTTGATAAGACAAGGTGTCCTGTCATCGCGGCGCGGAACGCAATTTCAGCAGTTTCTGAGTCACGCATTTCACCAACAAGGACAATATCGGGATCCTGTCGTAGAATCGCCCGAAGTTGCCGAGCAAAGGTGAGGCCAACACGCTCATTCACGCTGCTTTGGTTGACGCCGGGAAGATCGATTTCGACAGGGTCTTCACAGGTGACAAGATTGACAGCTGGAGAACGTAAAGCATTGAGAGCTGCGTAAAGCGTTGTCGTCTTTCCGGAGCCAGTCGGTCCAGTCACAAGAACAAGACCCAGTGGACGATGGATAAGGTCCATAAACGTCTCAGCGTTATGGCGGACAAAGTCGAGCTCATTCAAGCCACGGATGGACATACTCCGGTCAAGGAGACGCATCACGACCTTCTCCCCGTAAAGAACTGGGAGTGTCGAGATACGTACATCAAAGCCTTTACCATCGACACTGAACGAAATACGTCCATCCTGCGGGAGGCGCTTCTCGTTAATGTCGAGGTCAGACAAAACCTTGATACGACTGGCGACTGTATCCTGCAGATCCTTTGGGAGTTCCTTCCAAACCTGCATCACACCATCGACACGCATCCTGACTTCGAGGGATGACTTTCGTGGCTCGATATGGATATCCGATGCGCGCATTCGCACGGCATCCCCGACCATTTCGCGGACGACGCGTACTGCGGGTGCTTCTGTTCCGCTCCCTTGACCACCTTGTCCAGCTCCATATGACATTGCGATATCGTCTCCCTGACCTGTTACTACATCGATACTATCGGAATTGGAGAACAGCTACCCAGCTCACTGAACATCGCGAATGGTGTGGATGATACGAAGGGATTTGCTTGCTCGTGCACAGGCATTCTCAAACAATGCACGGTTTGCGGCACCAAACCAATCTTCAGGTCCATTACCAACCAAACCATCGGTAATGACGACCAAGTGGTCCACTTCGCCGCCGGATAGAGAGTGAAGGGTTTGAATAGATAGTTGCTCCGCCAGTTTGATATCCCGATACTGATGATGTGGTCGAATCGAGTCCATGTAAACCGCCATCGAAGTGACTGTAAGCCCAACGGCCTGTGATCGCGAACAGTGCTCCGTATACATCTGCGAATCAGCTAAAACTGATTGCAACGTAACTCTTTCTTCATCAGATGCTTCGTGGTACACGCCCCACCACTGTTCCAAAAAGTCACTAAAGCTAACTCCGGAATCTAAGTGTGCATATAGATGTGCAGAGATTGCATTGGGAATAGAATCAGCTACAAATAGATCTGGAAACACATCCCGCATGGCAGTCCTGCATTGACCAACTTCCGTGTTATGTAGAATGGCAACAATGATTCTCTCATCAGGTTGGCATTGATCCAGAATGTCCTTGACTGCCAATACCGCACTCTGAAATGGATTTCGCGAATGGATTTCAGTGCGTAGTGGATCAGCGCGCAGTCGTGTCGCCGCCGAAAAGTCACAGACAGTAAATCCACAGTCTAGTTTCCATTGCGTTGTAGCGATATCCGATGTGCCTCGGAATGCGTACGGTAGATGACTGTAGCCGCTAGATGCCGAAATCCCGTGTTTAGCTCGCATCGCAGCAAGCCGCAGCACAGTCAACTCAGGATAGGTGAGCTGCTCATAGTTATCAACAAAAACAGCATCCCAGCGGTCGGCTTCATCATCCGCGATGCCATCCAATGCCATTAATTTGTCAGCTAGAGTCCCAAGAGAGCCATTGTGGATGTAGTTAAGTTGGTAAAGCTGCTCGGTCAGCAATCCTTCCCA
>CAIYBQ010000465.1 GCA_903924445.1 uncultured Armatimonadota bacterium
CCAATCTGCTTACCATTCGACAGGCAGCTTGCCTGACGAGCTTTAGCACGAGCCTGAGCGAAGACTGGGAACAAAATAGCCGCCAAAATCGCGATGATAGCGATCACGACCAATAGTTCAATTAAGGTAAATGCGCGTGTACTGGATTGTTTCATCTTAAACCTCCGCGAAAGGATAAGTTATCGATCTGTACAACGTGTTAAGTTTGTCTTTCAAATTCTTAATCAGGGTGAAGTTTGTTTTTTGTTAATGATTTGATAACAAATTAGCGATGACTTTAATTTTTCGTTGTCTTATTTGTTCATTAACACAGTCTCTTTTCCACGAAGTAATCTATCATTGTTGATTTCCTCCGAGATATCAGCAATCAGGAGAGGTCATGTCAAGAAGATTAATCACGCTCCTTTGTTTAGCAATCATGGGTGGAGTGTTCGCTGGGTGTCAACAGAAGGCTGAGGATGCAGCTGCATCGGCGCCGACTACGACACGTGCAGAATCCGATGGTCTAACACAGGCACCGGGAGCACAGCCAGCACCACAGGCACAAATGCCTGCTGCTGGAAGCATGGGAACCCCTCAGCCAGCTACCGGCGCAGCCGGCGCTAAAGATGACCATTAGGAAGGCATACTAAAATGAAACGAAACAACGCATTCACATTGATCGAATTGTTGGTTGTGATCGCGATCATCGCTATCCTCGCAGCAATCCTTTTCCCAGTTTTCGCACAGGCCCGCGAATCTGCACGTCAGACCACCTGTCTGTCAAACCTCAAGCAGATCACGCTTGCCGACATGATGTACCTTCAGGACTACGATGACACATTCGTCCCTGTCGGTGGATCCATCGAAAAGGCCTGGGTTGCTGGACAACCTGCTAGCGCACAAGGCCGTCTGACAAGCAATGGTGTCAAGGATGTAAACGGATGGTCATTGAACCTGCTTCCTTACATCAAGAGCCGTGACCTCTTCCAGTGCCCTAGCATGGACAAGGTGTTCTCCGGAAACGGTGACTGTGCAGGTGCAAATGGCGTCAAGATGACCAACCACTATGCCTACAACTACTGGCTTGGTGCGGATGACTCCTATCCTTACGGTGACTATGCACAGGCACCGGATGGTTCTGCAACCTTCCTTTCCCCGATGAACCAAGCAGGTGTTGTCTCCCCAGCGAGCACAATCATGCACTTCCACTCCGGATCTGTTCCACCTTACGGAACATCCTGGGGCTGTGTCTACACCACCATCGAGCTCCCTGACTTCTACAACAAGATCCGCCCGCGTGTCCGCCACAAGAATGGTGACAACATTTCGTTCGCGGATGGCCATGCAAAGTGGTTCGAATTGTCCAAGCAGGACTCGAAAGTACAATCCCAGACAACGGTGATCGATGATCGCCGCCAGATTTGGATGTACCCGTTCTACCCATCCTCCAATGGTGGCTACACACCACAATAAGTCCACATTGACATCTGTGAAACCGTCGGCCGGAACTCACAGTGTCGGGTCTGCCAGCTCATTCGAGTTGGCAGACTTTTTCTTTTTTACGACGACTGACTCTAACGTCCGAAAGCTCTCATTCCAACAATCAAACATGTAAATCCGATTTGAATGCCTTGGCACGGATGCCGATGGAGCTTGTAATGAACGCGATTGTAATGAGTGCAGTATTACTTCCGGTGACGGTGGGGATGAGCGGCGGGACTTCCGGTGCTCACGCAGCTGCATCCGGTCTCCATTCGTTCTCTGGAGCATTGGCGACCAGCAGCCTGCGTTTCCCTATGACGCGCACCGAAGCTGATGCTTACAAACTTTCTAATCCAGCGTGGAAAGCGGAAACACTGCGCTACCTCGCGGATGGAATCCACCGGGCACATGCCACAACAACTGGTACCACCGCTGTAGACCTCGACCGCTACGATGCGATGGGCGCTGC
>CAIYBQ010000466.1 GCA_903924445.1 uncultured Armatimonadota bacterium
GCATCCCCCGTAATGGATTCCTTCTTCGGATCAATCGTAATCACCCGCCCAAGGCGTCCCATCGCGTTCGCAGTGTCAACATTGTTGGCCTTCAAATGCTCACGGTAGCGCACGACGGCTTCTGCACCATGCTTATTGCTCGCAAGGAGTCCAGTCAGTTCCTTGGCAGGAACAGCAGGCTCGCCCAAGCGATACGAGATGTTTCCAAGATGACAAAGCGCGCTCGACAGGTGTCCCTCAACGATTGGTGCATTCAGAGCAGCTGTATCGCGGTTACGCACGGCTTTCACAAAGTTACCAAAGTGATCTCCGCCACCACTGAACTTCTGGACTTGATTTCCAGCCTTGTCAAAGGCCAGTGCAACGGCATAGTTACTTGAGAAAACAACATAGCCCTCAGAGCCATAGACAATGTTTCCAATCGAAACGCCGGTGTATTCAGGTGTATCAAGACCTCGGACTTCGAAGACGAGTGTTTGATCGCCATATTCATAGGTCGTGACTACCGTGTTTGGAGTCTCGCCTTGATCGGAATACCCAAAGCGCCCGCCAACCGAGTGAACTTTGTTTGGCAAGACAGACTTACCAAGTGCCCAGCGAGCGATATCCATCTGGTGGATACCTTGGTTTCCGAGGTCACCGGCGCCATAGTCCCAGTGCCAATGCCAGTTATAGAGGTAGCGATTTGAGTTGTAAGCGCGCTTCGGTGCAGGGCCAAGCCAGATATCGTAATCGACTTCTGCTGGTGCAACGGAGTCAGCCATCATCCCGATAGACTTTCGCGGCTTGTAGCAGAGACCACGTGAGACTTCGACTTTGCCAATTTTTCCGCTGTGGATGTACGCGATGGCATCCTTGATGGCCTTATGCGAGCGGCTTTGGGTACCCGTTTGGCAGATTTTGTTGTAGCGCACCATCGCTTCGGAAAGCCGACGACCTTCGCTTACATTGTGGCTGACTGGTTTCTCGATATATGCATCTTTGCCAGCTTGCATCGCCCAGATTCCCGCAAGCGAATGCCAATGGATCGGAAGCGCTGCTGAAACGGCATCGATGTCCTTATCTTCATACAGCTTCCGCAGGTCCTGGTAAACCTTTGGCTTCTTTCCGGTCTTGGTAGCAACGGCGGCAGCCGCCTTTTCAGCTGTGCGAAGGTCGATATCACAAATGGCTACGACCTCGGCATTTGGGTTTGAAACATAGCCATCCACGTGGGCTTTGCCCCGGCCATTTAGTCCAATGACACCGATGCGCAGCTTGTCGGCAGAGGGCTTGCCCTTCGACGTCCTCGCCATCACCTGGGATGGAGTTGCTACAGCGGCGGCAGTCAGTGCTGCCAAGAAGAATGAATCAGAGAGAAACTCACGACGGCTGGATGGTGACATGGTGTTTCACAACCTCTACTTGAAACGGATTAGGATGTCAGGTTTCTACGTTGGGAACGTACATTCCTTGACATCAAGATGATTACGACTGCATTACCTGACGGATGACATGACCATGCACATCTGTGAGGCGACGCTGAGCACCATTGTGATAGTAAGTCAGCTTGGTGTGATCGATACCACAGAGTGCCAGAACGGTGGCATGGAAGTCGTAAACGGTCGCGACATCCGTGACCGATTTATGACCAAACTCATCGGTTGCCCCATACGATGTCCCTCCCTTGACCCCCGCTCCCATCATCCAGACAGTGAAAGCATCCGGGTTATGATCGCGCCCAGCAGCTCCTATCTGGTGGGTTGGCATTCTCCCGAATTCGGTCGTCCAGAGAATGAGTGTGTCATCAAGGAGTCCACGGCTCTTCATATCTGCGAGTAACCCGGCGGTTGGCCGGTCCAAAATGGGCACATGGCGCTCGTAGTCTGCTTTGAGAGTTTTATGAGCATCCCAGTTCAGCAGGCCATCCACTCCGCTAGCACACGCGCCGCAATAGAGCTGGACAAACCGCACGCCGCGCTCAAGAAGCCTGCGGGAAAGCAATGCATTTCGCGCATACGCGGCTTCGAGTGGATTCGATGATGTTGTCCCGTACAGCGCATGCGTCGCCGCAGTTTCCTTGCGTAAATCGGTGGCTTCTGGAGCCGCCAGCTGCATTTTGGCCGCCAGCGCATAGGACTTCATCCGTGCTGTGATATCGGAGTCCCCCCCAAGGGATGCGTTGAAGTGTTGGTCGAGGCGCTCGAGCTCACGGCGAAGGCGGGCATCGGATGCGCTAACCTTGCCAGATCCCATATTAGACAGGGGCTTTTCCGCATTGAATGCTGTTCCCTGAAACGCGGCTGGAAGAAATCCAGAGCCCCAGTTTGCCGGACCATTTGGGGGAAGTCCACGTACATCCGGAATCGAGACATATGTCGGAAGGTTATCGGTCAGATTACCCATCGCCATTGAGAGCCATGCCCCCATGCTTGGGAAGCCATCGAGGACAAAGCCAGTGTTTAACTGCAACAAGCCTGGCCCGTGTGTCGATGACCGTGCTGTCATGCTGTGGATGAACGCCATGTCATCCGCGTGGCGGGAGAGGTTTGGCAGCATTGATGACAACATCTTGCCGCTCCTGCCTGCCGGACGGAACTCCCACGGTGGCCGCATAATCCGGCCGTTTCCGCCCTGGAAGGTCTTGACTCCCGTGAGTCCAGGCATTTCATCACCGCTCCGCTTAAAGAGTTCCGGCTTATAGTCCCAGAGATCGATATGGGATGCCGCTCCAGGACATACGATTTGCAGGACCCGTTTCACACGTGTTGGCTTTTGTGATTTTAAGCCAGCATCGCGCATGAAAAGGGATGCCAATGCCATCGCAGGCGTCCCGTGGATCATCGAACCAAATGGATTTGACATATTTTCTTCCTAATACGAGATAAACGCACTGCTATTGAGGAGGACACGGGCGATGGCTTCATTGCCACCTGCCTTGTGAACCTCACGAATGACCGATGCCTCGACGGAATCCGGCGCACGGCCCATTAGGCGCTGGAAGACATCCAAAGGACCATTCGCTTTCCCCCCGACAAGGCTTGCTTGTTCATTGACAAACTTGCCATTCCAGAGCGCGAGGGCCTGAAGCGCTGTCGTTGTGGCATCACGTTTTGGTGTCCTAACAGATGACTCAGGGCAGTCAAAGGCACCGAGGAAGCCATCCCGGACACCACGCGCAGCGATGCTGTAAATGCCTCTCCGCCATGTGTCCTTGCCTGGCAGCTCTAGGTCGGTAAAGCGTGCAACATTGACAACATCGTAGCCGAAGAGGCGATACCCCGGACCAAACATCGTTCTGTCCAGATTTCCACACGTCGACAAAATGGCATCGCGGACCATCTCAGCTTCCATCCGGCGAACAGGCATCCGCCAGAGAAGCACATTCCCAGCATCCTTGCGCATCGCGACCGGACTCGCAAAGCTGGACCGAGCATAGGCATCGGTGCTGACCAAGTAGCGGTGCAGCTTCTTTACCGACCAACCATTTGTGACAAACCAGGTTGCGAGGTGATCGAGCAGCTCAGGATGGCTTGGTGCACCGCCCATGTTTCCAAAGTCGCTCGGGCCCGCAACGAGACCACGGCCAAAGTGTTGTTGCCAAATGCGGTTTACGATGACGCGTGCAACGGTGGGATGCTTGCCGCTGGTCAGCCACTTGGCGAATGCGAGGCGTCGGTCTGCCTCAGATGCCTGTTCAAGTCCGCATGCGCCAGCGGAATATTCCATAAGCTTTGGCGCCCCGGGAGCCACAACGTCCTTGCGTTGCATCACATCGCCACGGGTCAGCAAATAGGTTGCATCAGGTTCAGCAAAGCGGCCCGTATAGGCTGCCGATGGGCTTGTCTGTACCGGATCTTTGGCAAGGCCGGTCTTCCATGCCGTTTCAGCACGATCGAGTGCATCGATTGATGCCTTGTCAAGGTACTTTCGAATTTGATCAGGATGGACGTAGGTGACACCGGGAAGCCTTCCAGTCTGCGTTGCCACGGTCTCCCATGTCTTGCCATCGGTGGAGACAGTGACAGCATACGATGTCGGGACACGGTCATCAAAGCGCGGGACAAGCCCGGAATCTCGGCTCCAAACGACACGGTTTACCTTTGTCGGCTTCGGAAATATCAGCGTGATGGTGCCGCGCCCTTTGGTAGCGGAGATCCAGCTGTGCGGGTTCCCAAAGCGTCCATCATTGATGTGGCTGGTCTTGTGCTCTGCAAAGCCAACCAGTGTCGAATCAGGAACGGCTTTGACGCCATCCACAGCAAGCGCAACGTTAGCATCATCGGAGAAAACCTGCAGCTCATCAATGCAGGGTTCTTCGCCATCATTTGTCGCCATCACCTCGAAGCGCACCCCGGTGACCTCACGCTGCGTAAATGATTCCTCATTCCACTGGCTATTGAGTGCCGGGCGGCCCGTGGCTGGCTGCGATGCTACACGCCCCTTATAGCGCAGCAGCTGTACCTGATTGTGCGCGTTGACCGACTGCTTCAGCCATTCACTGGATGGTTGTACAAGTGGCTTACCGGTCTTTGGCAGGTCTGTTTCGCCATGATTTACACCGGAAAACAGTGCTTCAAGGGCGTAAAAGTCGCGCTGTGAAAACGGATCGAACTTGTGGTCATGACAGCGTGCACAGCCGATGGTAAAGCCCATCACGGATGCACCGACTGTCGCAACAATGTCCTCGAGGTCATTGGCGCGTTGCTGGCGGGTTGCCTCTTCGACCTGACTTGGGACGGTGTCGTGGATTCCCGCGACGAGGAATCCCGTGGCAGGAAGGATGTCCGGATTGCCCTTGCCAAGAACATCTCCAGCTAGCTGCTCCTGAATAAACTCGGAATAAGGCTTATCGGTATTGAACGACCGGATGACATAGTCACGGTATGGCCATGCATTGGGCCGAATGTGGTTTTGTTCGTAGCCGTGTGATTCCCCAAACCGGGCGACATCGAGCCATAGCCTTGCCATCCGCTCCCCGTACGCCGGGGATGCAAGCAAGCGGTCAACAACTTTTTGCCGGGCATTTGCGCTTTTATCTGCCAAAAATGTAGATGACTCAGCAGCGGTTGGAGGCAGACCGGTTAGGTCAACGGTGATACGTCGAAGCCATGCGACTTGCGTCGCCGGTGGATTGACGCTGATACCCTTTGCCTTCAGGCC
>CAIYBQ010000467.1 GCA_903924445.1 uncultured Armatimonadota bacterium
GGCGAGCACATGGACGCCGTAGTTCGGGACTTTGATTGGGATGACGTATTGGAAGACAAGTAAAAGGATGATGGCCCGCATGATCGGGTTTGCCAGCGACCATGCTACTCCGAAGATGGAGTTTTTGTAGCGGACATCCAGCTCACGGCGAACCAAGGTTCGGAGGAGCTCACGGTAGCGCCATGCTTCCCGGATTTCAGCAGAGAAGGAACTGGATGGCTGTGCCACAGCCGGAGCCTAGTCGTCCAGCCGGGCGGGCTCGAGGAGTTTGAGGAGCTCTTCGCGTTTGATGAGAACTTTGCGCTTTCCCGCGATGCGGTAGGCCAGAAGCTTACCTTGGCGGATGTACGAGCGGATGCTTGACTGCGACAACTGTAAGTAGTTGGCAGCCTGCTCCACCGTCAAGAGTTCTCGTCCTTCTGATTCCATATGCTTACAAAGTGATGCGCCGCATGCGGGTGTTAGCCAGACGCATGTGTGATGGTGCTTCGGCGGAAGTATACGAAGAATCTACACACGTTGTCAAACGAAATTAACAATTATTCACACTTGATACGCCAATAACTATCAATAACGCGAGAACCTACCACCGCAAAAATGCTAGGTTGAGGCAAACCTATACTGCATTAATGACACTGTGTGCGTGCTCACGTCAAGGGGGTTACTGAGAGCCTCGACAGAACATGAGTCCCCCACTAAGCATCAGCATAACCAAAACCATCGCTGTCAACAAAAAGCAGTCCCCGTTACCGGGAACCGCTGATTTTCGTTGGGCTTCTTAGCAGCCTAGTCGCCGAGCTTCAGTACAGACATAAACGCTTCCTGTGGGATTTCAACATTGCCCACAGACTTCATACGCTTCTTGCCTTCCTTTTGTTTTTCGAGGAGCTTGCGCTTTCGCGAGATATCTCCTCCGTAACACTTGGCAATCACATTTTTGCGGAGCGCTGACACGCGTTCGGCCGCGACAATCTTGCCGCCAATCGCTGCCTGCAGCTTGATTTCAAACTGCTGGCGAGGAAGGATTTCCTTCAGCTTTTCCACCAACATCTTTCCGCGGGCGAATGCCTTGTCACGGTGCGTGATGAAAGAGAGCGAATCAACAGGTTCGTTGTTCACAAGGATGTCGAGCTTTACGAGTGAGCTCGGCTGATAGTCCGAAAGCTCGTAGTCAAAGCTCGCATAACCCTTTGTGCGTGACTTCAGCTGATCGAAGAAGTCCATAATAATCTCGGCGAGCGGGAGCTGGTAATGCAGCATCACACGCCCAGGCGCTGGGTATTCCATTTTCCCCAAAATGCCACGGCGGTCACGGCCCATGTCCATCACCGCGCCCACATAGCCATCCGGGACGATAATCATCGCATCCACATACGGCTCATCCACATGGTCAATCGTCGTCGTTTCCGGCCAGTTAGCAGGGTTGTCGACAAGTTCCATCGTTTCATCCGTCTTGTAGACCTTGTAAACCACGCTTGGTGCCGTAGCGAGAAGGCTGAGGTTGAACTCGCGCTCGAGACGCTCCTGAACAATCTCCATGTGCAGCAAACCAAGGAAGCCACAGCGGAAACCAAAGCCCAGCGCAGCGGATGACTCAGGCTCAAAGGTTAATGCGGCATCGTTAAGCTGCATCCTCGCGAGAGCTTCCTTGAGCTCTTGGAATTGCACCGTTTCAATCGGATAGAGACCACAATAGACCATCGGCTTGACTGGACGATAACCAGGCAGTGCCTCGATCCCGATACCGGCCTTGCTGGCTGTCGTAACCGTGTCTCCAACGCGGCAGTCGGTCACACTCTTGATTGCGGCATGCAAATAGCCGGTCGAACCTGTGCCAATCTTGTCAACCGGCTTCATCCAAGGGTTAAAGATTCCAACTTCGCTGACGGTGACTTCCTTGCCGGTCGCGATAAAACGGATTTTGTCACCTGCTTTTAGCTGACCATCCACGACGCGGACGTAGGCTACGACACCGAGGTAGCCATCGTAGTGGCTGTCGAAAATAAGCGCGCGGAATGGCTTATCTGGATCACCGCTCGGTGGTGGGATGCGGGTAACAACGGCCTCAAGAATCTCAGGAACACCGATTCCGGCCTTAGCGCTTGCCGGAATCGCATCCGTTGCATCGATCGCAAGAACTGACTCAATCTCTTCCGCGACGCGCTCCGGGTCAGCGGCAGGGAGGTCAATCTTGTTGATGACCGGGATAATCACAAGCTCAGCGTTCATCGCAAGGTTTGCATTTGCCAGGGTCTGTGCTTCCACACCCTGCGCGGCATCTACAACGAGCAGCGCACCCTCACATGCATTCAGCGAACGAGAGACTTCATACGTAAAGTCAACGTGCCCCGGTGTGTCGATGAGGTTCATCTCGTATTCGAGGCCATCTAAGGCGGTGTAGTGCATCCGGACCGCCGCCATTTTGATCGTAATGCCACGCTCGCGCTCGATATCCATTTTGTCGAGGAGCTGCGCCTGCATGTCACGCTTATCGATCGTCTTAGTGACTTCAAGCAGACGGTCTGCAAGGGTTGATTTACCGTGGTCCACATGCGCGATGATGCAGAAATTGCGAATGCGGTCCTGAGGAATAGACATGGTTTTGATTATACCGCCGGGCACCTGCCATCCCCGATGTCATCGATCCGCTTATAGGTATGGAAGCAACTCTGTCCGGCCAAAGTGACGCGCCCACCCGGCCGCTTTGAACCCATGCGAAAGGTCTGGCTGGTCACGGTCTGCCCCCAATTGCAGGAGGAGCTCGATGGTTGGAACATCTGCCATCCA
>CAIYBQ010000468.1 GCA_903924445.1 uncultured Armatimonadota bacterium
GTGGCACGGTTTATATAAAGTACTTTCTGGAGCAGGCACCGGATGGCTGCTGGGTTAAACGACAGCGCGTGGACACGCTTTGGGATGACTCTGCGGTGCGGCCGCTTCGTCACCGGCCAAAGTCGGAGGACATGAGTTACGATACCCAGAAGCCTGAAGGCTTGCTTGAGCGTATTGTCGGCTGGGCGACGCTCCCGGGCGATACCGTTCTGGATGCCTTTAACGGCTCGGGGACGACGATAACCGTTGCCAGTAAGCTGGGGCGAAATGCGATTGGTATTGATGTCGGGGATGCATCGATTTCGATCACCCGCCGCCGCCTCCGCGAGATTCCAAATGTAGAATTCACCATCGATGCGTTGCATCAAGTTCCCGAAAAGGCATGTGACTCGGAGCTGCAGGCGACATTTAAGAGCATCGGCGAAAGCACTGTTCAAGTGGACATTTCGGGCCCAAATGTACAAGATGTCACCGCTTGGGGTGTTGGCTGCGATGTCAACGGCGTGTGGGAGTGTCTGTGGTATTCAGGAATTCTGCGGTCAAGTGAAGTGGCCAAATCTGTTGAGTTAGACATCTCGAGTGACATTGCCCCCGACCGGCTCATCGTCCACGTCGAGACGCAAAAGAATCAAACAAGGCTGTCCGTTACGCCATCACCAGAGATGCCATGATTTGGTGACGACCACGTAGACACCGAGCAGCAAGTTGGTCACAGCGTGCATCACAACACAAGCGCCAACAGACTTCGTCCGTCTGAGTAGCTGATCAGTCAACAATGCGTAGGCCACGGCAGCTAGCCACTCGGGGTGTATGGATGCAAAAGCAGCGGTGACAACACCGGTTGCAATCCATGAATGGTTTCCGGCGATGACTTTACGGAAGTCATCCATGTTGTCGATATAGCGAACCAAAAAGCCTCGCCAGAACAGCTCCTCGACAATCGGAACGACCGCCGCGAGGCCAATAAAGCGGGTTGCTATCCAGAGATACCGAAAGGTCCAATCCGGGATTGCCGTGAATGGATTAAAACTGCTCCGGCCTCCGACATGCGGATATGGGATTTTCTCGATGCCAATCCAGAGGGCGATTCCGACGACACCAAAGATAGCACCGGTGATGAGAGCCTTACGCGATGCGACCAGCTCAGATGTCCAAGCTTTAGCGGTAAGACCAAGTGCAAGCAGCACGATGGCAATCTTAGCGATGTATGCGAATGGATACAGGTTTGCGGGGAGCTTACCTTCTACGACATTCAGGCCGATGAACAAAATCATCGGGGCAACCACACCACCGGCGGATTTTAGCAGATTCATACCGGGTGATTATTGGCGAGGCAAGGCGTCAACATCAGGCTAGAGCTTCAGAGATTCCATTGGAAACTCTGATCAGATATCCGTGGAGCATGAGTGGGTTTGCGATGTCATCCACGGTCACGGAATCCCCGGAGGCCATCCGTTTGAGGACAGCCCTCAGCTGCTCCTCACAAGTCGCAAGGTCGCCCTTGTATTCATCGAGTGAACCCGTGAGCGCGTTGCGATCGAATGGCTCCCCCATTTGAATGTCCATCAATGCTTCTTGGGTCTCAAGTATTCGCGCAAACAATTCAGCTGGCGGTTGCTGATGTCGAAGGTCATGCAGCTGCACGTTGAATGTGTGTTTCAGAATGTAGGTCGCACGCGAAAAGATATCGGTCAGGCGCTTTGCGGCATCCGATACGAGCATACTCGCAAGCTCGGCATCCGCCTGGACTTCTGGGCCTGCGGATGCAAAGCGATCTGGGTGGTACTTGAGGGTCAGGCGGCGTGCTGCGGCGCGCAGCTCATCTGCGGATGCATCGATTGCCACGCCAAGAATGGTAAAGCAGTCATCCTGCGGACTGGGAAACACTGTGTTCACTTGAGAGTAAACGATGTTCCGCAGCCGCAGGAGCGGACGGCGAGAGGGTTTTGAAAGGTGAAACCACCTTCCATCAGGTTCTTGATGTCGAAATCAAGAACGGTGCCTTGCAGATACTTTGCACTCTTGATGTCAATAACGAATGCGACGTCATCCTGTGCGTAGGTGACATCGAATTCATCATCGGGCTCGGTCTCCCAATCGATGACATACGAGAGGCCAGAACAGCCTCCGCCCCGAACACCGAGGCGGAGGAACTGTCCCTGCTTCCCAAGGCGTTCTTTTTGGCGGAGGACTTGTTTGATGGCACGTTCCGTCAGAACGACGGGTGCATCTGCAATGGCGGCTTCCATGGCTACGCGGTGATGCCGTTCTTTTGGCGGTAGTCGGCGATAGCAGCCTTGATGGCATCTTCAGCGAGAACCGAGCAGTGGATTTTGACCGGAGGGAGGGCAAGTTCTTCCACGATGTCCGTGTTTTGCAGCTGAAGCGCTTCTTCCAGTGTCTTTCCCTTGACGAGTTCAGTCGCGAGGCTGGAGGATGCGATTGCAGAGCCACAGCCAAACGTCTTGAACTTTGCATCTTCAATCACGCCATCGGCGTTGATTTTGAGCTGTAGCTTCATGACATCTCCGCACTCAGGTGCGCCAACGATGCCGGTGCCGACGGTTGTGTCGGACTTGTCAAATGAGCCGACGTTGCGTGGATTGTTGTAGTGGTCGAGGACCTTGTCGCTATATGGCATTTTCTATTTTCCTTATGGTTTTGTGTAAATCGATGTGTTGAAAAGCAACTAGTGCGGTTGCCACTGAACGGTTGAGAGATCGACGCCTTCGAGGTGAAGCTCCCAGAGCGGGGACATCTCGCGCAGCCGTGCAACTTCGGCGATAACCTTTTCGGTTACCCATTCGACTTCTTCAGGCTGTGTGAAGCGTCCGAGACCAAAGCGAAGCGAGCTGTGGGCTAGCTCATCCCCGACGCCAAGTGCCTTGAGAACATAGGATGGCTCGAGGGATGCGCTTGTACAAGCGGAGCCGGATGAGAGTGCTACATCACAGAGGCCCATCAGGAGGCTCTCCCCTTCGACAAAGCCGAATGAGATGTTCAAGAGGCCTGGAAGGCGATGCTCGCGGCTGCCATTCACTTGACACTCCGGAATTTCTTGAAGAAGGCGGGCTTCCATGGCATCACGCAGGACCTGAAGACGCGCGGCATCGGAGGCCATTTCAGCCTCACACAGCGCGGCAGCTTCGCCAAAACCGACAATACCCGTGACATTCAGCGTTCCCGAACGGAAACCACGCTCATGTCCACCGCCATCGATTTGCGCAGATAAGCGAACACGTGGCGAGCGGCGGCGCACATAAAGAGCACCAATTCCCTTTGGTCCGTACATCTTGTGTGCGGTAAAGGATGCCAGATCGATACCGAGAGCTTCGACATCGAATGGAATCTTCCCAACAATCTGTGTCGCATCCGTGTGGAAGATGATGCCGCGTTCTTTACAGATGGCGCCGATTTCAGCGATGGGCTGGAGAACACCGATCTCGTTGTTAGCCGCCATCACAGAAATAAGGATTGTTTTGTCGGTGATTGCTGCCTTTAGCTCATCGAGGCAGATCAAACCGTTGGCATCCACTTCAAGGTACGTAACGGACTTGCCGGTGGACTCGAGGTGCTTGCATGTATCGAGGACAGCCTTGTGTTCCGTGACGACGGTGATGATGTGATCACCTTTTTCGGCATACATTTCTGCGATGCCCTTGATGGCCAGGTTGTTTGA
>CAIYBQ010000469.1 GCA_903924445.1 uncultured Armatimonadota bacterium
ACTCCTTACCGCCTACCAAAGGCGGATGATCAAAAACAGATAAACGGCGATGCCCGCAAGCACCATCCATTTTCCAATGTTGCCGGCAGGGTCCGGGATGGGATCGTAAAGCTGCCATGTGTTGTCACTTCGCAGCACCGCAGGATCCGCAACATACCGACCCTTTCGGGAAACAATTCCAACTTCAGCAAGGTGCGAGGCTTCATCCGGAACACCTTTTTCACATTCGAGCAGCGGGTGTCCGTGTGCCGGAATCACCATTTTTGGCATCCGGGATGCAATCAGCCGCAAAGACCGTCTCACAGCAACCCAGTCCAATGTGTCGATGTTTGGTGGCATCCGGAGCTGCTTTGTCTGCCGCCACATCGGGATCATTTGATCCCAATCGATGGTGGACAAGGCATCCCCTGCGAGCAAAACCCCATCCACTGCACGGAAAAACCCAATACTCCCCGGTGTATGACCAGGAAGCGCGAGGAGCTCCCAACCTTGCATCGGGCAGTCGCTGTCCAGTGTCACTGCATCCGGTAGCGCAGCCGCCTGCGGTTCCTTCCGAAACCTTGCGGTAGCACTTGCGATGCCATGACAGGTCGTATCAACGGGTGGATACGAGAT
This sequence comes from uncultured Armatimonadota bacterium, assembly GCA_903924445.1. Lineage (GTDB taxonomy): Bacteria > Armatimonadota > Armatimonadia > Armatimonadales > Armatimonadaceae > CAIRTT01. The sequence goes on from CAIYBQ010000469.1 coordinate 616, forward strand.
GACCCCGTGGACCATCGGTGCTTCCGCAGCCGAGCAGTACACAGGACAGCCCCACTCCGCAGCCAGTTCCCCAGCCGCTCCCGCCACGTGACCATGTCCATGCGACAAAATGATGCCCGTTGGCTTTACATCGCCTAACACACTGCAAACAGCCTTATGCACCACCCATGTGTCCATCGCACAGCCTGGATCAAGCAGCCACCACGTTTGCGCATCATCCAGGATGAGCACAGCGTTGGTACCTGCAGGTGTTGCTATGCAATGGACACCTTGGGCAGCTTCAGCCATTAGCGGGCGACATCCACCACTTCGTCCACAACCGGCATCCGGGTGTCGCGAGGCTGGTAGTGACAGGTGCTCTCAGGCTCTTCGATCTGCTGAGGCTTGCGGACAATCATGTCGCCAACGGTCTGCCCGGATGGAATCATCGGGTAGACATTTGTCTCCTTGACCACACGGAAGTCCATGAGGACAGGCCCCTCGGTTTCCATCGCCTTACGGATTGTCGCTTCGACATCCGCGACGTTGTCACAGCGAAGTCCGAGCATGCCGTACGCTTCTGCGACCAGGACGAAGTCCGGTGCGCGCTCCATGTCGACACTGGAATAGTGCTTCTGCCAGAACATTTCCTGCCACTGACGAACCATCCCGAGGAAGGTGTTGTTCAAGATGGCGATCTTCACAGGCAGCTTATAAATGGTCGCAACAATCAGCTCCTGAATACACATTTGGAAGGAGCCATCACCGGAAATACACCAGACATCCTTGTCAGGACCAACGCCAAAGCTGGCGCCAATCGCTGCAGGGAGGCCAAAGCCCATCGTGCCAAGGCCACCACTGGTGATGAACTGGCGCGGCGAACGCATCCCGAAGTGCTGCGCAGCCCACATTTGGTGCTGGCCAACATCGGTGGTGACAACCACATTGCGATCTGTCAGGCGTGCAATCTCACGGATGACCCATTCCGCATGGAGGGTTCCATCTTGTGCGCCATCGTTGAATTCAAGCGGCATGTCCGAGCGCCATGCATCGAGCTGTGCGCGCCACTCGCTGATGTCCTGCGTCTCATCCACTAATGGCAGCAACGCTTCGAGCGCCTCTGCACAGTTGCCAACGATGCTGACATCCGCGCGGCGAACCTTGTTGATTTCGCCTGGATCGATATCAAAGTGGATGACCTTGGCGTTCTGCGCAAAGGCGCTGACTTTACCTGTTACGCGGTCATCGAAGCGCGCACCGATAGCAATCAGCAAATCGCAGTGCTCAACGGCGAGGTTGGCGTAGGCTGTTCCGTGCATCCCAAGCATCCCGAGCGAGAGCGGATCGTTTTCAGGAAACGTCCCAAGGCCATGCAGGGTTGTCGTCACAGGGAAGCCGGTCTTGTGTGCGAGAGCCTGCACGAGGTGCTCAGCACCAGCAGCCTTCGCACCGCCGCCAACGTAAAGAACGGGTTTCTTTGCCTGTGCGATCAGCTCTGCAGCACGCTTGACCTGAACCTTGTGAACCTTGAAGTCAGACTTGAAGCTTGAAATCTCGATGTTCTGGACTTCATCTGGATCGTATTCCACGATAGCGCGGAAGACATCAACAGGGACATCCACCAGAACCGGCCCCGGACGTCCGGAGCGCGCGATATGAAACGCTTCGTGCATCACACGTGGGAGGTCGTTGACATCTTTCACCAGCCAGTTATGCTTGGTAATAGGCATCGTGATACCTGTGATGTCAGCTTCCTGGAAGGCATCTTTGCCGATGACTTCTGTACGGACTTGTCCGGTGATGGCGACCATCGGGATTGAGTCCATCATCGCATCGCAGATTGCGGTCACGAGGTTGGTTGCACCCGGGCCAGATGTCCCGATACATACACCAACTTTGCCTGTGGCGTGGGAGTAGCCTTCGGCCATGTGGCCGCCGCCCTGCTCGTGCCGCACAAGGACGTGCTGCAGGAAATCGCAGTGGTAGATTTCATCGTAAAGCGGAATAACCGCACCGCCAGGATATCCAAAGATTATCTCGACGCCCTCACGGCGGAGACTCTCCAAGAGGGCTTTCGCGCCCGTGCTCTTAATTTTCGCCATCACAGCCACCTCTCAACGTACCCATTTGTGGGTCCGGAAACAAAAAAGCCCCCGTCCCATGCTCACTCGGGACGAGAGGCTGGGCTGTAACTTGCCTGCGCACTCCCGCGGTACCACCCGAATTGCCACATTGCCGACTGCCAATGCAGAGGGTTGCGGCCACTCGTTGCGCTATGTCGGGCGCAGCCCGGCAGACCTACTTATCGCAATGCGATGTTCAACCCGCAGCTCAGAGGGGAGATTCACACGCACGTGCCTACTGCCTCGCACCAAACGGCAGCTCTCTGAAAGCACACGTTGCGGCTACTAGCCTCGTCAACGCTACCAAAACCAGTTGAAATACAGGGATAAACCCTACAAATTCAAACCCAAATTATCACGTGAAGGTGTGAAAGTTCAATAAAAAGTTCCATAACATTCGGGAACGCCGGGCATCCCTCAACCGATACACTACCTCTAATGGCATCACTGAGCGAACGAGACCTCCTGCACGCCCGCGGCCTCCTCCACCTGCATAAAGGCGAGAAGCAGCTTCCATCCGGGATGCATTTACAGAACGAACCACGCAGTACCGGGGTTGACATCGCGATGACCGTGCTCAGTCTCGCCACTGTGGCTGCCAGCCGCGCAACGCGCAATACCGGCTGGATTGAGCAATACCGCAGTGAGATGCAAAAAGCTTTGAGCGCATTCGATGCTGCACTTGCCATCGATGCCGAATATGCTCCCGCGCACCACGGCCGAGCGCAGGCACTACGCTACCTTGGAGATCAGGAACAGGCCCTCGGCGCGGCGCGCACGGCCGCCGCCCTTGAACCAGAGAATGCAGATTACCGCCGACTTGCCGCCACGCTGCTGGAACGAAGCGATACCAATGTTGGCCAAGTCGCTGCCCCTGCTGATAGCCGGCCGCAAGCGCCACGCCCCGTGGCAGCCACACCACGTCCGCAATCGCGGCGTCCACAACCGAATGTTCCGCTGATTCCTCTGCAGCCGGATGGCTCTCCCCTGACCTGGGATGACATCATCCTCCCGGAACGCACAAAGCGCACACTTCGCCAGATCCAAAAAGTGATCGAGTCACCCGAACAGGCAAGACGCCTTGGTGTAGAACCGCCAAGTGGACTGCTTCTCTACGGCCCTCCAGGAACCGGGAAAACCACCATCGCTAAAATCCTCGCGAGCCAGGCAAGCTGTTCGTTCTTCGCGGCAAGCCCCGCGGATGTTTTCTCAAAATGGATTGGTGAAGGGGAAAAAGCGGTCTCAAATCTCTTCACGCAAGCGCGTGCCGCTGCGCCGAGTATTGTCTTCCTCGATGAAATAGATGCCCTTGTCCCCAACCGCTCCGGGGGCGTCAGCCAGCCAAGTGACAAGATTGTGAATCAGTTTCTCCACGAAATCGATGGCCTTTCAGGCAACCAAGGCGTCTTCGTCGTTGGTGCAACGAACCGCCCCGAGCTCCTCGATGATGCCGTTATCCGCGGCGGCAGACTCTCTCTAAAAATCGAAATACCAGCGCCAGACATGGTTTCCCGCCTGAGTATCCTCGCGCTGCACACGCGGGGTGTTCTCATGTCACCGGATGTCGACATCGAGCAGCTGGCGGCAGAAACCGATGGCTATAGCGGTGC
>CAIYBQ010000470.1 GCA_903924445.1 uncultured Armatimonadota bacterium
ATGCGTACCTGTTTGCTCATGGTTTACCTCGTGCAGCTTAGGGGCAACAGTGCCCGCTGAACCACGGGCTATTTCGCAGGAGCCGGGTCTATATTCCTGCAAACATCACGGGAATATTTGCTATTCGATGCCGGCAAAGCGGCCCATTAAGCGGGCGACCGCTTCGCGCGGCTGCACATTTTCGTAGCACACCGCAAAGACCGCATCGCAGACTGGCATTTCGACCCCAAGCTGCTTTGAGAGGTTTCGGAGCGCTTTGGATGACTCAACACCCTCGGCGACCTGCCCGATGGAAGCCACCGCATCGGTCAGCGGCATCCCCTGCGCAAGCGCATACCCAACCCGCCAATTTCGGCTGAGGCGGCTGCCGGCGGTTGCGAGAAGGTCTCCGACCCCTGAAAGGCCATAAAAAGTATCTTTGGATGCGCCCATCGCGACGCCAAGACGCGCCATTTCCACCAGCCCCCGCGTCAGGAGGGCAGCTTTTGTGTTGTCTCCGAAGGCAAGGCCATCGGAGATGCCGGCCGCCACAGCCAGGACATTTTTCACCGCTCCGCCGACCTCGACACCGATGCAATCCGTGGATGCGTAAACGCGGAAGCGTTCCGTACAAAACCAGCGCTGAACGGCAGCTGCTGTGTCGACATCGTGGCACGCCGCCACCGCCGCCGCCGGGATATCCTGTGCGACTTCCGTCGCGAGGTTTGGCCCACTGAGGACGACGCTACGGCCAGTCCAGCCGGAGCGCTCCATGACGGCGGATGGCAAAAGCAGGCTGTCAACCTTAATGCCCTTGCTGACGATGACGGCCACGGGTCCAATGTGTGGTCCGAGGTTGTCATTGAGGAGCTCGACAACCTGTGTGGTCATTTGACTAAGTGCCCCGGCAGGAACGGCGAAGACGATGCCATCCACATTGTCGATCGCAGCAGTCAAGTCTGCGACGACCTCAATGGTCTCTGGAAGCGGACATCCGGCAAGGTACTGGCGGTTTTCACGATGTTCCTGCAGGCGCTCGACTTGATCCGCTGAGCGGTCCCAGAGGCGTACAGAAACACCCGCGCGTGCGAGGAGCAATGCAAGCGCTGTGCCCCAGCTTCCGGCACCAAGAACTGCAACGGTTTCCTGCATCGTGACCAACCCTAATCCCAGCGGATGAGCGGAAGCTCAATCGGTGACTCGGCCCTTTCGCGGCTTGGGTCCATCCGGAATCTCGCCCCGGTTGGCCCGGCAAGGGACCACGCCAGCTGTCCCGTCCAGCGGTACCAGCCATTTCCTGTTGAAACAAGCGAACCGACATCCGAGCGGACCGCATCGGGACCCAGATTGCCATCGGTTTCAATCCCGATGATGACCGAAACAGTAACATCTTCGGCACCAATCGAATCGCCCAGATGGACATCCGCGGATGCCTCCAGCAAGCCAACTTCGCGCTCGAACAGGCGACCATTGACCAGTTTGACATCCGGCCATGCGGCGCGAACCCGGTTCTTCCAATCGAGGAATGCCCGACCTTCGGCGCCATTGTCAGCGATCAGGTTGAGATAGCGCTGGCCATTTGGAATATAGGCGCGCTGCGTGTATTCACGGACCATCCGTTCCGTCGAGAAGTGTGGGCCAAGCACCGCAATGCTCTCCCGAACCATTTTGAGCCATGCCTCTGGAAGGCCATCAGCCCCACGGTCATAGAACATTGGGACGATGTCACGCTCAAGCAACGCATAGAGGTCTTCGGCCTCGCGGCGGTCGGCCAGCTCGTGGTCATCCGGCATGTCGCCCACACCAATCGAAAACCCGAGGTCTGGGTGATACGCTTCGGCCCACCAGCCATCGAGGACGGAGCAGTGCAGTGCTCCATTGATGACAGCTTTCATGCCACTGGTCCCGGATGCTTCCATCGGGCGGCGTGGCGTATTAAGCCAAATGTCAACGCCTTGCACCAGGTAGCGTGCCATTTCAAGGTCATAGTCCTCGAGGAAGACGACTTTCCCGCGAACGCCGGGCTCCTGGGTGAATCGGACGATTTCCTGGAGGATGCGTTTGCCGTTGTCATCCTTTGGATGTGATTTACCCGCAAACACGATCTGTACCGGGTTGGGTCCGGCGAGGAGACGCTTGATGCGGTCACGGTCGCGCAGGATGAGATCGCCACGCTTGTAGGTGGCGAAGCGCCGCGCAAACCCGATGGTCAGGACATCCGGGTCGAGCGCGTGGCGTGCGGCTGCGATGTCATCCGCTTCCCGGCGCATCGCCCGCTTCGTCAAACGTAACCGCGTCCAGTCGACGAGGCGGCGACGGGTCGCATTGCGGACACGCCAGATTTCGCCAAGATCAAGCCGATGTAAACCTGCTGGGTCATTGAACGCATCCACAGAATTCCAGAGCGCCAGCATTTCCTCTGAGAGGAAGGTCCGGGTATGGATGCCATTGGTGACGCTGGTGATCGGGATTTCATCCACGGGATGTTCCGGCCAACCAGGCCTTGCCATTTCACGTGACACGACGCCGTGGAGCTCAGCGACCGCATTGACAAATCCAGCATTCCGGATTGCGAACACCGCCATATTGAAGCGCTCATCCGTTTCGCTTGGGTGATGTCCACGGCCGCGCACATAGTTGAGGTCAAATCCCGCCTGATCAGCGGCATCCGCGAGGTAATGATCGAAGAGCGAGCGTGGGAAGACATCAAACCCGGCAGGAACCGGCGTGTGGGTTGTAAAGACATTTCCAGCCTTGGCGATGGTGGCGGAGAGATCAGATGGCCATTGATGCTCTTGAACACCCTGGCGAATACGCTCGAGGGCCAGAAATGCACTATGTCCCTCATTCATGTGGCAGACAGTCGGGCGAAGACCAAGGACATCGAGAGCGCGGAGGCCACCCACGCCTAGGAGGAGCTCCTGCTGGATGCGGGTTTCCTGATTGCCACCGTAG
>CAIYBQ010000471.1 GCA_903924445.1 uncultured Armatimonadota bacterium
GCATATCGTTAGCAACCGCAAACATTTCCAGTCCTTGACCCGATGACGGTCTCTGTTGGATCCCGAAAATTGGCGAAAACATTGGCCACACCTGAGAGCATTGATAAGCACTTGGGCACAGCTGTGGGTAAACAAGTTCGCAAGCGCTTAGATGACATACGTGCAGCAGAGACATTGGACGATATCCGATATGTTCCAGGACGCTTTGAGGAGCTAACAGGAAACCGACGCGGCCAGTTCTCGCTCCGTGTAAGTGCAAACGTGAGGTTGATTATTGAGCCAGCCAACGATGCTGAGTGTTTGAAAAACGACGATGGTATCGATTTGCGCTCAGTAACTGCTGTCAGGATTGTAGAAATCGTAGACTATCACTAAGGTATTGAACAGATGAAACAGAATTACCCACTTTCACAGTACTTGCCATCGACTCCGCCCGGTGCAACGCTTGCTGACCTTCTTCTCGAGCGGGAACTGACCCATGCGGAATTTTGTGAACAGACGATGCTTTCACAGACACGTCTATGCCGGATTATTTGCGGTGATGATGCGATTACATCGGATTTGGCTGCACTATTTGAAAGCACACTTGGTACTCCTGCGTCATTTTGGCTCAATCGGGAACACCAATATCGACAAGCGCTTAGCACCACAGCTGAAATCACAGACCAATGCACAAAACCCATGGCAATTGCATAGTGGTTGAGCTGTTGTGGCAACGATAGCTGTCCGCCCATACGCGGAGGTTTTGCGTTTAGTAAGGAAGAAGGTCCTGTAGGGGCAGGCTTCCACGCCTGCCCGCGAATCCCGAGTTCGAATCGTCGAAATGGGAGGACACAGCGGCCCTCCCTTACACAGAAAGGCAGCGTTCCCACTGCGTGGTTGCAAAATCCAAAGTGCAACAGTAGAGTGAATTCAGGCGGAAAAAATCCACAATGGAGGGTCACTTCGTGACACTGCAGTATTGTTTACCGCCATCTACCGCCGACAAAGTCGGCACATCTATCCCGGAGTACCATTTGTCCTCAAAGGGATATCTCCTTGACACGAACATCGTTATTGATTTGGTGACTAGCCTGATTGCGCTCACCGGAAACGTCACGTCCTTCTTCATCAGTGTCATCACACTCGTCGAGCTTTGCAAAAACACGGATACCGCTGCGCATGGGTTGAATGCTTATGTCCGGGATTTGCTCCGCGCCGATGCGATGATTGTTGACACAGAAATCGCCATAATCGCACGCGACCTACGGAATTCTTCACAGCTGAAGGTACCGGATGCGGTTATCGCAGCGACAGCACTCCACAACAGATTGACGTTGGTTACAGAGGATCGACAGTTACTAGCAATCCCGAATCTAGGTGCCATCGGGTACGAGAAATTGATGGCACAGATTGGAGCACCCAATGAGTGATCGAACATCCATCATCAGGCTGAATGAGCTGAATGACGATGACCTTGCCGCCGGGATTCAGTGTAATCCAGAGCTGCAACATCTGATTTCTTACCTGCGAACGATTACTCCACCAGTAATCGATGCATGGAAAGAGAGTGTTCGGCAAAGTCGTCTTCACGATTGGGAGGACGATGACGATGACGAAGAAGTGGATCCTTTAGCGGAAAAGGATAATGAACAGGAAGACGACGGAACCATCGAAGATTGATGAAAATCAAGCTGTGACTGCGGGAGGGCGTGGCAGCCCTCCCCTACGCGGAGGATTTGTCAGCAAGAGCGATATTCGCGCTTGTCCAATGGCGATTCAATTTTCGCAAATAGTTCTGTAGGGGCAGGCTTCCATGCCTGCCCGCAGTAACAAATACCGGAACGGCAAACGGGCAGGCACAGAGGCCTGCCCCTACGAGTGGCTGGTTCGAATCATGATGGCGCATGGACGAATCCAACATCCAACTTCCAAACCAACCACTTACCGCTTCTTCTTACGCTTCTCACTCTCCCGCTTCCAAAGGGCATCCAGCGCGACCTTGTCCACCGGGTATTTCGCCTCATGTGCAAGCGCTGCCGCATGGCGTTTTGTCACATCGGCCCGGACAGCCTTCGATACTCCGGCGACATACAAGGCATCTTCAGAGCGGACATCATCAATCACGATGCCATCCGCTTTGGCCTGCCACTTTACGTTGTGAACACCATCGGCATCGATGCGGAACACATCCACCGGCTTACGCAGCCGTCCCGGAAGCAGAAACGCAAAGCGCACAGCCCGCGGCTTGCCAAAGACGAACTCCTGGCCAATATCACTGATTTTGTAGGCCACATCCGCAGCGACACACAGCGCGGCATCCTGGGATGAAACAACTGAAAGCTCCCAGTCTGGCCCCGCGCCAAGCAGACTCTGTTTCCGAAATGCCGTATGGTCACCATCGAGGAGAATCGACTCCACCATCCGGATCTCACGACCAACCCGGCGCATCGCATCCCAGGTGTCCGGAAACATCATCAGGGAGTTGAGACTCAAATTGAACCAGTAGAGCGACACAATCCGCGCACCAAGCGCATGAATCGCCTGTGAGCGCAGCTCGGATGGCGTCGGGCTTCGCCGTTTACGACCATCAAATGGATCATCCCAACCCTCATGCGGCCCCTGCGACCAATACGCACACGGCATCGGCTGGTTCAGCTCGCGAAGCGAGCGGCACATAACGCCAATCGTCTCAAGCGGCGCCCCCCAGCGAATCTTTTTGCCACCCCAGCGGTCATACTTCATCCATTGATCCGCCGCCGGTGCAACTACGCGGTACGCATCATAGTGCGGGAAATCACTAAGCCCCGCATACCAACGCCAGATGCGCTCTTCGCTGTGCGTCACGGATGTAGGTAGCGGCGAGCTCCGATACGGCAGCAGCTTGTCGTAGATTTCCTGCGGCGGGACCGGCTTCCCCCCGCCGTACTGCGGCTCGCCCAAAAACTCCACAGCATGGACGTCGATCAGCTTCTCAGGCTTGCTATAGACATCAATTGGCTCAAGCTTGTTGAACCGCCGCAGCTTGTACTTGTTGAACAGCTCCGGGTTGTCGCTATAGCCAGACAGCTCCTGATAATGCGCAGTATCGACATGGAGCGACTTCAAAAGCGAGAGAAATACAGGGTCTTTGTGCGCATCCGAGCCCTCGTTGTTTATCCATCCAGCACTGATCGCAAAGTGCTCGGCCTTGATGCGGGTATACCCCCACAGATTTCCCGATGTCGTACGGACCTCCACGGCGGCATAGGAAAGCGACAGGTTGGGGATGTGTTTCTGGATGATTCCGGTGTCCGCAGCGGCGATTGCGATGTTGACCGGAATCCAGGCTCCCGCGTGAAGATGCTGCCACGGGGCTTCCGGAGTCGGACTCCAGATGCGGATACCCGTCACTTTGAGAGCCACTTTATTGTCGTTACGGACATGCACAACGATGCGGTCGGGGTGGATGGCGCCATCCGGGCCACGATAGGTCACAGTGGTGATCGCTGCCTTTGGTTGCTCAATCCGGATAGTGGCCTTTTCGATGCCATCGCCATCTAACGTAAATGTATTTCCGGGTCCCCATGCGGCTGATTTGCCATTGAAGGACCAGACGGACAGCGTTTCAGCCGTGCCTTCGATAGCGGTTGCGGTGTCATGCCAAGCCCAGTCGCCACTCTTGAGCAGCTCCGCCGGGGTCTTTCCATTGAACATCCCGGGGATGCCACCGCCTTTAACAAACAGCCGAACGAGGGAGGCGGGCCCGGCGCCGCGCTGCTGGGCGTAGCGCATTTCGGGCGCGGTGGTGTGCGGAACGATGGAAACACCGATGATTTTGGATTGTGACGTATCCATGAATCCCCCCGGTCTCGATAGATTACTGTGTGCGTTCTCCCAAGAGGCCCAGAACTCCTGCGCAAGATAGTTTGAATATACGAAGGGAGTAGCCTTATACACTCATCGAAGAATTCAGATCTCTAAGACATCCATCACACTCGCATGAAACATAACGAGTTTGTTTTTGATCAGCATAGCGGAATATGCAGGTGCGGTTATCTGGTACGGTTGCAGGGTTGTCAGATGAGTTTGTACCCCTTGGCGGACATCATTCGGTTTGATTCGCTCAATATAAGTAAGAAACTCATCCAATGTCACGGCCTTTACATGAACCTCGCTCATCACAGCTGCTGGAAAGTCCTTGATGTTGGAAGTGACGATAAACTCGGCAGCTGCGTGGATGGCTGCCTCTAGCACATGTTGGTCATTCAAATCAGGCAGCTCTGGTATGAGATTGATTGTCGGCTTCCTGAGAATCTGCCAATCCCAACCATGCTTGCGCAAAAGCAGTTTCGTCCTGTTTACACGTTGTTCAGACAAATCCGGGCGATTTGCCAATAAGTTACATGTCCATTCAGTCTCGATTTCGACTGTCCATTTTGGCTGAAATACTCTCAATGCAACCAAATTCCACAGCAAGTCACGCTGAAATGCTGAGTAAAAAATGTTCGCATTAATTACCGCTCGAAGCACTTGAATCTGGCCTAGTAGAGGTTATCTGCCACGTTCTGTCGCGCTTCCTCAGCAATTGCTGCCACTCCAGCTTGCTGGGTTTGTTCCAAATATTCGATGACGCTCGCTGCCGAGACCCGGCGATGCTTACCAACACGAACACAGGC
>CAIYBQ010000472.1 GCA_903924445.1 uncultured Armatimonadota bacterium
TGTCGACGAGCATCGGCTTCGGGTCAAAGAGCTCGTACTGGCTCGGAGCGCCGCTCTGGAAGAGATAAATGATGCGCTTGGCTTTGGGCTTGAAGTGCGGCACCGATGGGATGCCACCAATCCGCTGAAGCGGAGGAGCGGCATTGGCGTACTCAGCCATCAGGCCCCCGAGTGCGGCGACGCCGATAGCGCTGGCTGAGTTACGGAGAAAAGTACGGCGGTTCAGTGCATCCTGTGCAGCCTGCAGGTAGTCCATGCGTGATTTTCACACAAAGTGAGCAAAGATTGCCAGCCAGGATACGTGGAAGAATTGTTTCCATCTTGATGTCAGATTTAGATGTCACATTTGCGTGGAATGATTAGATTACACATAGAGAACAAAAAGACATGACACAACGAACCAATAACCCACTGCTTGGGCAGGCAACAGGAGACCGTATCGGTGGACCGATACGCATGGCCCTCATTTTAGGAAACAGCATCGCAGACACGGCAGGCCTTGACACAGCCGACCTGACTAAGCGCTACCTCGCGTGGTACCGCACCGATGCATTCGACACTGGTCCGGTTTGGAGCGCTGTCTTCGACCAGATTTCCGCAGGCGTTGATCCGGAAGAAGCGGCAAAGAGCGTCGATCATCTGCTCGGCGGGATGACAGCGGGTGCAAATACGGCTCACCGCGCGACGGCGATTGGGTGCGCATCGGTGATTCCGGATGCCCTCGTCGCAGCGGAAGCCCGTAAAGAGGCACGGCTGACACATTGGCATTCCGATGCAGGTGAGGCGAGCGCGGCGACGGCATTGATTATCCGTGGGATGCTGCGCGGTGCGACGCTCCCAGCTGCGATTGCAAGTGCAGCCGCTGCGACATCGGGGCAAGTCAGCGCCTTGCTATCCCAACAAACCATCGATTCGAACTACCTCTCGAATGGCGGCTATGCGCCTAAAACGCTTGAGGCCGCGCTTTACTTCACGCAGACGAGCACCAGCTTTACGGATGCCATCCGCCGGTCGATTCACTTCGCGGGTGCAGCCAACTACTGTCCAGTCCTCGTCGGAGCTTTTGCCGCGCTGCACTTTGGCGTAACAGTGGTTCCAGGCTACCCAGTGGAGAGTGTTCTCCTTGAACCGGTGGCGACGACATTCGAGCGGCTTTGGAAAGTCTAAAGGCTAAATCCCCGTTAGGAATGGGAGGGCTGTGCGGTAAACGTTCAGCCCATCAATGTCCAGAGCGGCGGTCGTAACCCCAAGTTCGCTACCGGATTCGGCGAGCACATCACCGTTCCAGTCCACACAAACCGATGCCCCGGGGAAGGAGTAGCCAGGGTCTGTGCCAGTCCGGTTGATGCCCGCGACGAAGCATTGATTCTCGATGGCACGGGCCGTAAGGAGTCGCGTCCAGTGATGGATACGCGCGACTGGCCAGCTCGCGATGACTAACATCAGCTCTGGTTGCCACCGGGCTGCCGCCGCTCGAAACAGCTCAGGAAAGCGAAGATCGTAACAGATGAAGGGTGAGACGCGGATGCCATTCCAGTCAAAGACCACAGGTTCATCTCCGGCACGCCAAACCTCACCGCCATGCACAAATGGACGCTGTTTGACGTAGCGCGCGAGCAGGTCTCCCGCCGGGCCGTGGACCAGAGCGATGTTCTGGCCATTCTCGATAATGCCGGAGACAAGCGTCACACCAAGGCGGGCGGCAACAGCGGCAAAGTACTCGCGCTCTGCCTGAGAATCTTCGGCTGCAAAGTCGCGATTATGCGTAAAGCCGGTCAGACACGTTTCGGGCAGCACCACCAGATCGCCCGGGCAAATGTCATCGTTTGCAAGGAGCGAGTCAATCGTATTTCGGTTGCGCTCGGGACTTTCCCAAACGATGTCCCACTGGACCATGTGTAGCTGCATGCTGCATTCTAATACTTATTCAGCGACACATTCCAACGGCTCGAAGACCACGACGCGGTGTTCAGCGCAATCTACGACGTAGACCCGACCATCCGAGTCGACTTCCATCCCCCCAAAGGCCATGATCTGGCCGTTGCGAAGGCCCTTTGAGCCGAAGGAGTGGAGGTGGGTCCCATCTCGTTTGAAGATGGAGAATCGCCAGTTTCCCGGGTCTGCGATCAGGTAGCGGTCATCGGGGAGGAGGCGAATCACGCCTGGATGCCAGAGCTCACCAACACCATTCCCGGGCTCACCCAGTGCGAACAGCGGTGTGTCATCCGTGTCGAAAACGTGCATCAACAGCGGCTTGCGACGGCCCGTCAGGCGCTCCGCTTCTTCCTCTTGGACATTCCAGCGGCCCTGATACCCGAGGTCTCCATCGGCAGGCATCCCGCTGACAACCCAAATCCGACCATGCTCATCCTTGTCGATTGAACCGGGGCCGCCGGCAAACTCGCCGAGACCGCCACCACGCTTACCGAGGTCTGCGACGCGGTTACCATTTGCATCAAAGCGCCGGATGATTTGTTGGAGGCCATCGAGGACCAGTAGGCGCCCCTGCTTATCCAGAATGAAGTCCGTCGGATGTGCGGCTGGCAGATAAATCTGGCTTAGATATTCACCGTTTTGGTTGAACTGCTGGGCTCGGCGGTTATAAATGTCACCGACCCAGACAGTTCCATCATCAACAACCCGAATTCCACCCGTTTCGCGGAACATCCCTTCATCCCGACCTTCGCTGCCCCACGTCAGCGCCCAGCTGCCATCCGGATGGAACTTGGAGACACGATTACACAGATGCTCGGCGATGAAGAGAGAGCCATCGCTTGAGAGAGAAAGCGCCCCAGGTCGGTTGAGCGTACCCTTGCCGGTTTCCTTGCTCGACCAGTGCATTTGGCATTTTCCAGCCGTGTCGAACACAGAAACAGCGGCGTTCCCACGGTCGGTTACATAGATTGCGGATGGCGTTACAGCTATCCCAACGGGTTGGTCGAGCTGGCCGGGGAGGTTGCCATAGCTGCCAAACGAAAAGAGAAAGCTCCCATTCGATTGGTAGGCTTTAACACACGCTCCGGCGTGATCGACAACATAAATCCTGTCTAAAACCGGGCAGGCGGCGATGCCATGCGGACACAAGAGGAGGCCATCAGCGGTGCCAAAGCCTCCTAGGCAAAATGTGACAGCCCCGCTTTGAAGATCAACCTCATAAACGCTTGCGCAGAGGCTATCAGTTACGAGAATGCCCCGTCCCGGAAGGCTGGTGATGTGACTGCCATCCGAGATCACCGCACAGCTATCACATTGGGGTGCCACAGAACGAAGCAAAGCCCCATCCGCAGCATATTCAAGCAAGAGATTGGCGGACCAGGATGCAATTGCAATCGACCCCGTCTGCGAAACCGTGATGGCATTTGGTTCAATTGGATGACCGTGTTCGGGATGTGTACACGGAATCACCTGCAGCGTCTCGAGCTCTGCCGACA
>CAIYBQ010000473.1 GCA_903924445.1 uncultured Armatimonadota bacterium
ATACAGGACCTTGGTACGTCACTATCAACAAAAAAGGAATCAGATAATGCGAAAATCCGCATTCACACTCATTGAACTCCTCGTCGTCATCGCGATTATTGCGATCCTCGCAGCGATTCTCTTCCCTGTCTTTGCACAGGCCCGAGAGAAGGCACGGCAAACCAGCTGTCTCTCAAACATGAAGCAGATAGGTGTTGCCTACATGATGTATATGCAGGACTACGATGGCTCATTGCCATTGACCATCATGAGCGGTGGTAATGCATCCTGGCTAAACGCATGTCAGCCATACATCAAAAATCGCCGCGTCTTCAAATGCCCATCGGATAACAGCGCAAAGCCATTCCCGACCCTGGATGAAGACTGGAATCGCGACTTTTATCAAGCCGGGACCTACACTCCTGATCCGAGGTACTTTCAGTTCCGCCGGTCCAGCTATACATTCAACGTTTGGTTGATGGGACCAATCAACGAGTTTCCAATGGTTCGCGGGAACGATAGTCAGGTTCCGTATCCTGCCAATGTGATCTATGTCGGCGAGCTCAAGGATAATAGTGACCTCGATCACTTCTCACCGATGTGTTGGGACACCATCCAACCGGATGCGCGCTACCCGTACTGCTTTGGAACGGGCTATGGCTGGGACAGCGCCAAGAAGATTCCGACCGAAATAGAAGTCCGCCGGCACTCTGATGGTTCGAATTACGCCTACATGGATGGCCATGTGAAGTGGGGTAAGTTCTCTCAGCTTTTCTGGCAAGACATCAACAATGGCATTTACGAGGGCAATTTTGACCCTGATGCGAATCGATAAGGACAAACCAATGCAAAAGACAACTGCAAAATCATTCGATGCACGACAGCACCATGGGATGGAAGGCTATGGCATTCCATCAGGGCCGCCGCAGCAAATCGCTATGCTCGTCTATCCTCAGATGACTGCACTCGACCTCGTAGGGCCACAGACGATTCTGTCAACTCTCACCAATGTTAAGACGCATCTGGTGTGGAAGGAAAAGGGAATTGTGATGACGGACACGGGTATCCCGATCCAAGCAACGGCAACATTCGATGAGGTTCCTGACAATCTGACAGTTCTCTTCGTACCTGGTGGTGGCTTGGGCATGGTAAGCCTACTTGAGGATGATGAGACCTTGGCGTTTCTCCGAAAGAAGGCTGCCACTGCCAAGTATGTTACGAGTGTATGTACTGGCTCATTGATTCTGGGTGCTGCGGGATTGCTGAAAGGTTACAAGGCCACCTGTCACTGGTCTGTACATGAAATGCTGAAAGATTTTGGCGCAACACCAGTCAACCAGCGTGTGGTGTTTGATCGAAACCGTGTGACTGGTGCAGGTGTGACTGCCGGTATTGACTTTGCCCTGCAAATAACCGCCAGACTGCGTAATCCCAAATATGCAAAGGCGCTTCAGCTTTCCTACGAGTACGATCCACAGCCGCCATTCGATGCCGGCTCCGTCAAGAAGTGCCCAGCTGACATCGTTTCAATGCTTCGGATGATGTACGACCCGCTTAAGCCAAGTATCAAGGCCGCTGCAAAGAAACGCATAAAGTCTGGTTAGGAATCTCGCTTCAGACTGGAGTGGGTGAGAGCTATGTATAGCATCATCCGCAAGCTGTTGAAGTCTGAACCGCCCGTCATTGGGCGAACCGACGCCCGTAGGTTTGCTGTTTTACCTACGGCGTGAGCCATTTCTCAGAAGCCGCGTTCTGAGTACCTGCTTCCATTGGTACTGGCTTCTGAGATTGGCTCAGTATTAGATCTGGAGCTTTGATTACATGAAAATCGTTGTACACCTCACATCCTCAGAGGGCGAACAAGCCCTTCACTCGGCATTTATGGCAATCGGGATGGCTACAGCTCTCAAAGGGATGGGAGCAGATGTCACCCTGATGCTTGATTCCGAGGCACCCAATCTCGTAAAGAAGTCATGGGCTGGCAAGATGCTGGCACCGATGCCAGGTCATAAAGCCGACAAAATGCCGCCCCGCAAGCTGGGTGGTGTTATTGAAAAGTACATCAAGTCAGGCGGCAAGATCCTGATGTGTCCTCACTGCTCTGCTGTGTGCGGAGCCAGCATGGATGCAATCGTCCCTGGTGCAAAACACGCCGAAGAAGGTGGGCTTGCACGTCTGGTCTTCGATGCAGACAAAATTGTCGATTATTGATATGCAAAATCGGATGAAAGGAGAGCAATCTCTATGAAGCCTACACACTTTAGTGCCATCGCCACACCGTTGATTGCAGCTGCCTTGCTGACGCAAGTCACACCACAAGCACCTGATACCCGCTCGGATGCACGCAAGACACTCGACACGATTAACAAGCAACTGTTTACCGGTGGGCGCGGGCCGGCGCTACGCAATATGGTAGCCCTGAAGTCACTCGGCGCTCAGAAACTGACACAGAGCGAACGAGAGAGTTGGCTACGCCTCAGTCGCGATGCCGCCCTGCGCATTGGTGATAAAGACTGGCTGGAATCGCTTAAGAACATCCCTGACACTTTCTCAAGCGAAATGATCTACACCGTTTTATTGGCGTACGGAAAGCTTGCCAAATCGGATATTGATGGTGCAACAGCAACCCTTGATACTCTGGAACCAGCGCTCAAAAAAGGTGAAATTAATGTCCGGGAAGAACGCCGAATCATCGCACTACGGGCGCGAATCGCGCAGCTGAAAGGCAACCGGAAAGCCGAACGTGGCTACATCGAAGACATCATCAAACATTTGCCGTACTGGTCATCGGAGACGTGTCAATCCTGCCATGGGGGTACTGAGCCAAGCGCTCAGACAAGCCTGCCAGTGACCAACCTCTGGTTTGGTGAGCGATTTGTCGAGCTGATGAAACTTGATGGCGATGCTGCTGCGGTAAAGCGATCCTCTGAGCTTACACTGGCAAAAGACCCAAAGGATGCATTTGCGACACTGCGACTTGGATACGCCCTGAAGGCTCTCGGCGATGATGCTGGTTCTGAGCGTGTGCTCCTTAGCCTTCCATGGGCCGAAGCCCCAACCCATGCACTCAAAAAACCACGGATGATGACGACGTTTCCATAGTGAGGTCTCTCGAAAGACTCCGTTCAGTGAATCTTTCGTATTCATATCGATGGTTACCTCATGACCTAATTGATAACGACAAACTCCGATTGGAGAGCGCCATCCATGCCATAATCAACGCATGGATGGCGCACTCCCTTTCCTGATACTCATCCTCGTAATCGGGGCATCGGTGGGCATCGCGATCGGTATCTCAGCCATTGTTAGCCGCTGGGAACGCACTGTTCCAAAACCCGGGATGTCGGCCTTTATGGACATCTCCCGTGACCTCGCACCGGGTCTCATTCCATCCAAAGTCTTTGTTCTCGACAGCTCTTCCACCACCTTTACGCGGAGCTGGTTCATCCGGGATGCCACTACGGAAACCGTGATTGCTAATGTTGAGTACGAGACGAGTGGCGACATTGTTCTCAAAATGACATCAGGGGAGCGCTTCTTCCTCGAGAACACTGAGCCGCCGCACAGGGTGTGTACGCTGCGGGTATCGATGGATGGAGGCATCGGGGCACCCCTCCTCATCCGGCGGGGAGGTGCGCTTCGCAACGCGGATGCCACATACCAAGACCCGCACACGCACACGGAAGTCGCCATCACCCCCAAGCTGCATCCATGGTTTCCCAAGAAATTAGTCATCGTTCATCCAACAGCCAGTCGCCCCCTCGCCAGTATCGCTTGGCTGGGCGCAATCACGGCGGGACCGTTCTATATGGCCATCGCGGAT
Organism: uncultured Armatimonadota bacterium; assembly: GCA_903924445.1. GTDB lineage: Bacteria > Armatimonadota > Armatimonadia > Armatimonadales > Armatimonadaceae > CAIRTT01. The sequence continues at coordinate 3,803 of CAIYBQ010000473.1, forward strand.
GAGCTCCACGACATGGTTGGGGATGCTGGCTGCTGCGCCATCCTCATCTTTGAATCCAGGCGCTTTGTATAGGCCGTTTTACACAGCCAAAGCATCCACAAAACCGGCATAATGGACTATCACCACACCCGTAGGTGTAATGGGAGAGCCACGCATGCTGGTCAGTATTTTCAATGATGTCATCGGTCCTGTGATGCGCGGGCCGAGCAGCAGCCACTGCGCCGCCGCACTCCGCATCGGGCAGCTCGCCCGTGACCTGATGGGCCATGACATTGCGCGTGTCGACATTTGCTACGACAATGGC
>CAIYBQ010000474.1 GCA_903924445.1 uncultured Armatimonadota bacterium
ACACCCATCGCTGGGAGAACCATGATGTAGACAGCTGGGTGGGAGTAGAACCAGAACAAGTGCTGGAAGAGAACTGGATCTCCGCCGATTTCAGGTGAGAAGATACCGAAACCAAGTGTGCGCTCTACAACAACCAGTGCCAGCGTAATCGCCACCACAGGTGTTCCAAGCATGATAATCACACTAGTCGCGTACATAGCCCATGCAAACAATGGCATCTTGAACCAAGACATACCCGGTGCACGCATTTTGTGAATAGTAACGATGAAGTTCAGACCCGTAAAGATCGAGGAGAACCCAGCGACAAACGCCGCCATAATCGTCAGCGCGACATTAGAGTTAGAGTACACACTCGAATATGGCGTGTAGAACGTCCATCCGGTGTCAACACCACCACCAATGATTGCAGCCAAACCCATCACGAGCGCCGCACTATAAACATAGAACGACAACAGGTTCAAGCGTGGAAAAGCAAGATCACGCGCTCCCAGCATCAACGGCAAGATGAAGTTCCCTAACACTGCCGGTACTGCCGGAATCAGGAAGAAGAAAATCATGATCACGCCGTGCGCTGTGAACACCTTGTTATACGCATCGTTTGTCAGGAACTGACCCTTAGGAACCGTTAGCTCCACACGAATCATTCCTGCAGCGAGACCGCCAAGAAGAAAAGCTACCGATACCGCCACAAGATACATAATCGCAATGCGCTTGTGGTCGACCGTAAACAGCCACGACTTAATCGTATTCGTGGCATTCAGGTAGTTCAATGGCTCCTTAACCTTGTCATGGGGCTTACCCACGTCCTTCAAAGTTGCCGTACTCATTGGTATTGCTCTCCTCCATACATGTAGCGCCACTGCTGCGAGTTTGTATTTGCCGCAGGAGCAACACTATCGGGACGACCACCCTCGAGTGGCTTTCCGGTACCGATCTCCTTGATATAAGCAATCAAGGCAATAACTTCAGACTCAGACAATGACCCACGATAAGCAGGCATTGAACCAGTCGAATTTGCAAGCCGAACATCGTTTGGATTCAAGATGGCCGATCGGATGTAACCTTCATCTGCCACAACCTTGGATCCATCGGCGAGTTGCCGCATCGACTTATATAGACCAACTAAGCTGGCACCCTTAGACGAGGCTTTCGGTCCATCGGCGTGACAGGACGCACACTGATACTTTCGGAAAAGTGTCGCACCTGTTTGGGCAAGAGAGAGGTCTCCGGTCGGACTTGAAATCCCACCAGGATAGAACGGACGCCCTCCGCCCCCTGCTTGCCACTTCTCGAAGTCTTCACGGCTCTGCACAACCACCCAGCCGCCCATTTCTGAGTGCTGTGTTCCGCAATAAACATTGCAGTAGACGCGGTACTTGCCAACACGCGTCGGAGTAAACCACATGTTTGTGTAGCGACCTGGTTCGACGTGACGCTGAATCCGAAACTCAGGTACGTAGAATGCATGGATAACGTCCTGTGAAATCATCGACAGCTTTACAGGGTTATTCACCGGAACGTGAATCTCATTGTTTTCGCGAGTGCCGTCGGAATGCTGTGCATGCCACATCCACTGCTTGCCAATGACGAACACTTCACGGGCATTCTTCGGCGGCGTATAAACATCAGCAAACAGCCGCGAAGACCAAGTGAACACGCCAAGACCAAGCACCAGAGCAGGCAAAGTCCAAGTCATCTCCAACAACGTGTTGTGCGTTGTAGGATTAGACCGGTCCACATTTGTGCCCTTACGGTACCGTGCTGCAAGAAAAGCAATCAGTGCGATGACGATGATGGTAAAAACCACCGTCAGAGCATTCATCACCCAGAACAGCTTATCAACTTCACCTGCATACTCCGACGCAGCAATAGGTGCTAACTGCAACTCGTTCATTCGTTATTCCCCGTGCCAGACCCAGCAGTCAAGCGGGACTTCCTCTCCTTACGCAGCGACTGAAACATAAATGTACCCAGTAACAATGCGGTCCCCGTACCCAATACCTTCAACAAAGTGACAACACGCAATCCATACACATTTCGAGCCGGATCGTAGTGGTAACACATCAGCAGAAATTGATCTGCAATCGTCCCAATCCTACCTTCAGCAGCCTCGGTCAATGCAAGATAAACATCCTTGCCAGGATAGACCACCCCAAACAAATATCGAGAAACCTTGCCTGTTGGTGTTAGGACCATCGTGACGCTTGGATGCGCATACTGATCGGTTCTCTGGTCGTACACATAAATGTAACCAAGCGAATCGGCCAGTCGTCGTATTTCAGCTTCACTCCCAGTTAAAAAATGCCAACCATCCGCTGCACCCGCGATGCCAAGCTCACTCATGTAGCGCTTCTTGGACGCTAATGCTACAGACGCATCTTCTTTTGGGTTGATGCTAACAATCACAATCTCGAAGTCTCTACCGACCTGCCACTTTAGGGCTGGATCATGGAGACTTTCGACCAAGCCATGCAGCATGTTCGCGCAGGTGTTCTTGCATGAATAAAACGGCATAACAAGCCAAACAGGCTTCTTACCGAAATACTTACCGATGCTGACCTTTGCACCCGCTTCATCCGTAAATTGCGTTTCCAGCGGAATCTGATTTTCCAACCGCTGCTTGACAGTTACGTCACGTGCTGCATTGATGCCTGTCGAAAATGTCGGACGCCCGCCAGACTGAGGCCCCGCGCTCACTCCCTGAGACAATGCTGCCACAGAGGTCAAGCCCATACAAATAAGAACCCCAACCCACCGACGAAAGTCAGTCACTTAATGCCCTTGATGTCCTTCACTATCGCCATTCGAATGCTTCTCGGAATCATGCCCAGAATGACCAGCACCGCTTGAGCGCATTCCAGGATATTCTCCCTTGAACCCACTCTCAGGCACATTCTCACCAACACCCGAAATGCCTTGCTTCGCGACAACATCGATAGCCGACTCGATGCGCTTGCCGTAAGGTGCTTCCGCTTCCTTGAAGAGGTTCATCTCTTCTTTAGGATTCGCTTGCAGCTGAGGATGCGCTGGAAGCTTACGCTCAACAGACCAACCAGGGACGTTCACATCGCTCGCATACTTTGGGCTCGTAAAGTTCAAGAACCACATCATCGCGGCACTCGATGTAACGAACAGTCCGACCAGTCCACCAAAAGCAAGTACAAGAGGACCCATCTTTACATCGGTGTGTTCATACCCAACGACATACCCAGTGTTCTTAGAATCTGACTTATGCATGACTCGATGCCTCCCACTGTTGTTTTGCTTCAATCAACCGCGGATCATAACTAGGAATCAGCGCAACCTTACGTGCATTGCCACTAAAGACATACACCCAGATTCCACCAACAGCGAGTACTGCACCTACAGCTCCGAGGATGACCGGTACTGCAATCCCACCGCTGAAATTCACCATGAACGGGACAATCTGCCAGAACAGGTCAACAATGCGGACGACTGCAATCCAGCCAGCGACAAAGCGGAGAATCGATGGTGTTCGCTTTGTTTTACCCGATATCAACAGCAAGAATGGAATGACAAACTGGCAAACTACCAGAGCAGCTCCCAGATACACCATTGGACCTTCAAAACGCTGAACAAAGAAGATGTTCTCTTCTGGAAGGTTGCCCGACCAGATGATCAAGAACTGCGACAGCGTGAAGTAGCCATAGACCATCGTGAAGCCAAGCATCAGGTTGCCGAGATCTTTAGTCAGCTGTGGCTGAATGACTCCGCTGTACGGCGACTTCGTACGAAGCGACAACAAGATGAACGATCCAACGGCAATCGAGAACAAGAGGCTTGTAGCCATATGCCATGCGCCATACAGGGAAGAGAGCCACATCGGATCGAGTGACATCACCCAGTCTGTCATTGCAAAGGTAAGCAACACGACATGGAGAACACCGCCTGGCGCCGCAAAGTTGGTTCGCTTCGCAGCGAATGCTTCATCACGGTTGTCATCCTGCTTGAGCGAAAGCTTCGTCAAGTAGTTAGTTCCGATAATCCAGTAGGCAAAGTAAATCGCGCTCCGGATTGTCCACCCGGTAGGCGAGAACCACATTTGCTTGTTCGGGTGAAGATGGTGGTAGACATCATGATTTGCCCATGGGTAAACCTGACCATTCCACGCAGCCCAGACGAGGGGCAGGAAAAACACAGCCAGCAATGGCAATGTCTTTGCGCAGGCTTCAGCAACACGCAAAATGGAGAGACTCCACTGTGCACGAATCGTATGGTGCAGGAAGATCAGCGTCGTACTACCGATTGCCAAGCTGAACCAGACCATGAATCCGTACAGATAGGATGACCAAAAGATCTTCTTACCGGGGTCGACGTCCATTTGAAAGCCAATTCCAAGCAAGATTGCCCCTACGAAGGCCGCAGGAAGAGCAATCGCTTGAAGGCGCTTAAGTGATGAGACTGCAGTGGAGGCTTCTGCGCTCAATTGTGTTCTCCTTCGGATGCGTGACCCGATTCATTTCCAGAAGCTGTGTGCCCTGCATCGTGCTTTTCAGGAGCATCTCCATGCATGGAATCGTTTAAGTTGGATGGCATTGGAAGCTTAGCAGCTGTACGTAAAGCCCCGATATAAGCGACAACCGCCCAGCGATCATCAACATCCGGGATACGGGAAGAGTAGCTGTACATCGCACCCTTACCATTCGCAATGACATCATAGAACTGACCAGCCTTGTATGGACCGTATTTCTTGTCCAGCAAGTTGGCAGGCAGTTTTTGCCAATAGCCCATTCCACGCAACGCTACAAAGCCGTTTCCATCCCCGGCAACACCGTGACATGGCTGGCAATAAATGTTGTAGCGCTCTTGCCCACGCTTTAGCATAGATGTAGACCCGCCGAATGCCTTGACGCTTGCCGCAGGAATGGTAGGTGTAAAGTCCTTACCGGCCTTGCCAGTCGTTCGCTCATCTGGTGCGACGTAGCCATTGAACGAGACTGTTCCGGCAACATCAGGTCGGTCTCCCTGACGATCACCGTAAAAGTCCGATGCAGCGCCCGAATTGACACGCGGTTGGACCCATTGATCGACGTGGCACCCAGCGACTAACATCGTGATTGTGGCGGATGCCACGACAGCTGTACCCTTTTTCAAGCTGGTACCTCCGATACATCCAGCGCACCAAGCCCCTGAAGAAACTCGGTGACAGATGCTTCATCAAACTTAGGATCCCGGGTTTCAATACACAGGAAGAATCGATCCTGACTTGCACGATCAAAATTCTTCGCATTGAACATCGGGTTGTAAGGCTTTGGCAGTCCGTTCAGTGCGAACTGCGAGACAAACGTCGTCAAGCCAGTCACCAAAACCGTGGCTTCAAACGTGATCGGGATGAACTGTGGCCAAGTAAAGAGCGGCTTCCCTCCGACGTTCATCGGGTAGTCAATCAAGGCAATCCAGGTCTGGAAACCCAAACCGAGACAACATCCAGTGATGCCACCGAAAAACGCCATCCATGGGATACGGACATCTTCGAAGTGCATCGCTTCAGCCAATCCGTGGACTGGCATCGGGGAATACGCATCAAACTTACGATATCCGGCGACACGTGTCTTGGTCGCCGCTTCAATAAGCACATCCGGATCATCAAATTCAGCAACAATGCCAAACAGCTTTGGAGATTCATCAGCTACATGTGCCATTAGTGCGCCTCCTCTGAATTCTCATGGCCATCGTGACCATGTCCAAACTGATGGTGGTTCTTCATAAGAAGATCACGCATTTCGAAGATGTTGATGATTGGGAGAACCTTGATGAACATGAACAAGAGGAATACGAAGAATCCCATCGTTCCGATGAACAAAGCCCAGTCCCATTCGGTTGGCGCGTAGTATCCCCAGGAACTCGTTAGGAAGTCTCTTGTGAGGGACATCGGGATAATAACGAAGCGCTCAAGCCACATTCCGATACCGACGATGATGGACAACACAAAGAGGAACGGTACGTTGCGTCGAAGCTGAGGCACCCAGCAGAGCTGCGGGAAGATGCCGTTACAGAAAATCAGCGCATAGTAGAACCACTTGTATGGTCCAAACAGGCGGTTGTATACAAGCGCAAGCTCATACGTGTTTCCGCTGTACCAGCCGTAGAACATCTCGAGGATATAGCCATAGAAGACGATCAGACCGGTCGCAAGAAGAATCTTTGCCATCCAGTCCAAGTGCTTCTCGGTGATGAAGTCCTTGATCTGCGGATAAACACTCCGCAACGGCAAGCCGAAGGTCAGAACCATCGCGAATCCAGCAAAGACTGCACCAGCAACGAAGTATGGAGGGAAAATTGTAGTGTGCCATCCAGGAACGATCCCGACAGCAAAGTCGAATGAAACGATGGTGTGTACCGAGAGAACCAGTGGCGCCGAAATACCAGCGAGGATGTTGTAAGCCTGCTCGTAACGGAACCAATGCTTAGCACTACCAATCCATCCCATACTAGCTAAGCCGTAGATACACTTCACAAGAGGATGTTGTGACCTATCACGAAGTGTTGCGATGTCCGGGATTAAGCCCAAGAACCAGAACAACAACGAGATAGTGAAGTAGGTGGAGACAGCGAAGACGTCCCACTCAAGTGGCGAACGTGTCTGTGGCCACATCCCCAATGTGTTTGCATATGGGAACAACCAGTAGTCAAGCCATGGACGTCCGGTATGGAGCAATGGGTATAAACCCGCACACATAACAGCGAAAATGGTCATTGCCTCTGCGAAGCGGTTGATGGAGTTTCTCCACGATTGCCGCATCAGCAGGAGGATTGCCGAGATCAATGTTCCAGCGTGGCCGATACCAATCCACCAAACAAAGTTGACGATGTCCCACGCCCACGCCGTTGGTTGGTTGTTACCCCAAACACCCGTACCGGTCAATACAAGGTACGTGACAGCGAGAAGCATCACATTGAGAACACAAAATCCAAGCCCAGTAGCTACGAACCATACCGTTGGTGGCTTTGGGTTTAGGACAACTCCAGCCAGAATCTCAGAGATCGTGGTGTAAGAGTGTTCTCCATCGATGAAGTTCTGCGGTACGAGCCGTGTGCGCTTCGACGAGTCGATCGAATTTATCGCCATCAGGCTTTCTCCAACTTAGAATTCGTATTGCGGATACGTGCAAGATATGTCGTACGTGGTCGAGTGTTCAAGTCTGTCAATAGCCCATAGTCATGAGGCTGTGACTTGTTCACACTAACCTTGCTGGTTGGGTCCATCATGTCGCCAAACTCGATAGCTTGGGTCGGACATGCCTGCTGACATGCCGTTCGGACCTGCTGGTCTTCGATCTCCCGACCATCTTTCTTTGCCTCGATCCGTACTTCATTGATCCTTTGAACACAATAAGTACACTTCTCCATGACGCCGCGTCCACGTACGGAAACCTGTGGGTTTGCGAGCATCTTGAGCTGTGGCTTGTTGTAGTAATCCAGAGTTCCTGGACCACCAACACCCTGTGTCCACTTGAAGAAGTTGAAGCGGCGGACCTTATAAGGACAGTTGTTTGAACAATAACGGGTTCCAACACAGCGGTTGTAGACCATTTGGTTCAATCCCTCATGGCTGTGAATCGTTGCTGCAACCGGACAAACTGGTTCACACGGTGCCTTTTCACACTGCATACATGGAACTGGCATGAAGTGCGAAATCGGATCATTCACATCCGTGCCTTCATAATAGTGGTCCAAGCGAATCCAGTGCATTTCGCGTCCACGTGCGACTTCCTTCTTACCAACGACTGGGATGTTATTCTCAGCCTGGCAGGCAATCGTACACGCGTTACAGCCGATACATGTCGTCAGGTCAATCGTCATCGCCCACTGGTTGTAACCAACGTTCGAAAATTCGGGATAGAGCGATGTCCAGTTTTCCTTGTTTACCAAGCTTCGCTCGGCATAACGGAAGTTACCACCTGGATCGGCCGGATAAGACTTACCTTCACCTTCATGGCTCTCATGAGCATCATGCGGCTTGTCAAGCGCACGGGCTACACCATGGTGCAGCTCTTCGAAAATCTCACCCTTCTTGGTGACATATTCGTCAAAGGTGGAAACACGCACAATATCGCGGTTTTTGGTTTCCACAAACTCAGCCTTTAGAAGGTGGTGTGGCTGTGTGAAAACGAGCTCATATTCCTCAGCGATTGTCTTCGCTTCGGCAGTAGCAGTGTAGAGATTCTTTGTGGTTCGTACTTTGTAGCTATTGAAACCACGCCCCTTGGCAACGGCGCCACCGTGTGTGCGTCCATAGCCCAGCGCAAGCGTGATTGTTTCATCCGGTTGTCCCGGAAGAATCCATACAGCAACCTTCAAAACGTGACCATCTACAGCCAATTCGACCATTTTGCGGCCTTTGTACTGTGCGATGTTCACTGCATCGGACTCCCCGACCTGAGGGATGATTCCGAGTCTCTTAGCTGTTACCGTAGAGATCATCGCTGCATTGTCCCAAACAAGCGTTGTTACAGGCTTGGGAAGTTCTTGCAGCCATGCATTGTTGGCATAGCGTCCATCATGGATGGTTGGATCCAAGCGGAACTGGAGGTCGTAGCCGTTTGTATTTGCAGGCTTAGGTGCCGGTGCCGCCGTTACAGGTGGGAATGCGATTGGCGCAGGTGCTTGTCGGATGATGCCACGTGCGAGCGCTTGGCCCCAAGCAGCATCGGTGATTGCACCATACGTTTCTCGCACAAGGTCTTCACCGGTAACAGGCTTGCCAAGGAACTCTGAAAGGTATTCAATCTCAGACTTCGTTGAGTACAGAGGCTTGATCAGCGGTTGGCTTAGGGAGACAGTGCCATCGAATGCGACAGCATCGCCCCAAGATTCCAGCTCATGGGACAACGGCAGGTGCCAGTTACAAAGAATGGATGTTTCATCCTCATAGAGGGACAAACGAATCGCATCATTTGTTTTGTCAGCAGTGAACTTCGACAAGACATCACTGAAGTTGAGATCAACCGGCGCATTGTAGACCGGGTTTCCACCAATGATGACGAGTGTCTTCACAGCGCCGCTATCAAGGGCTTTGGCTACATCGGCCAGCGACCCTGACTTATCGACAATGACTGGAGCCGTCGCAAATACATGTTTGCCCAACGCTCCGATTGCATTGTTGATGACCGCGGCATAGTGATGAACGGCATCACTTGTGTGGTCACCAGGAATGACGACTGCATTTCCGGCCTTGAGGTCAGCAACGAGCGCTTCTACGAAAAGCGTCTCTTCTGCGGTCAAACCCTTGGCAGTGTCACCAGCCACGACAGCTGCAACTGCAGAGGCGACTGTCTCAAGTGCGGATGGACGAACTGCGATGCGATGATCTGCTGCAGCACCCGTTACCGAATAGGCCGACTCGATAGCATAAAGACGTGACATCGACGAACTGTCCTTGCGGACACGACGTGACTCTGCAAAGTCGAGGGAATAGCGCACAGAGCCTGGCATCGATGTCAGGAAGTCTGAGTCCAACGAGAGGATTGTCTTTACACCCTTTAGGTTGTAATAAACTTCGATCTCTTTGCCAAAAGCGGTTGCCGTACCAGTGAGGGCGTTCGCACGTCCAAATGGTTCGTATGTAGTCCAACCAGCCTTTGGATAGGCTGAAAGAACCGCAGCCCGAAGTCGCGTGAACGTCGGGGACGATTTCGCTTCTGTTACAAAGTGCAGACCAGCACCGCCCGTTTTCCGGAAGCCTTTGATCTTGCCATCAAGGTACGTGAAGAAGCTCTCGAAGGAGACAACTTCACCTCTATGGATAACTGACTGCGAACGATCTGGATCGTAGAAGTCTAGGATATCGGCCTGTGCAAAGATGTCAGTGGATCCCAATGAAGCCGGATGCCCAGGGTTCCCCTCAACCTTGATAGGACGCCCATCAACGGAACGTACAACCACGCCAAGTCCATAACCTGCAAGCGTAACCGTCGTCGCAAACTCGGTCGCCTTCCCAGGAATGCGACCATCCGGCGAGCGCACAAATGGCACTGCCTTTGGGTCTGGCATGATGAGTTGGCGGCATCCAGCCGTTCCAGCAAGTGCGAGGCTCGCACCCGCTATCTTGAGGAAGTCCCGACGATCTACGTCGAGGAGCGATTCCCGGTGTGGAAATTCATCATCCTCCCAGGCCTTCGCTTCTGGGGTTCGTGTAAGCTGCCCAAACGATTTGAAAATCGGTCGCGCGTTACTCTGATTTTTATTATCGCGTTGCATGTTGAGACAAAACTCCGGCTAATCGGTACTAACGATCACCAACTAGTGGTGGCAAACGGCGCAGTCTGTGAGCTGCTCTTTCTTGATGTTGTACTTCTTCACGAGCTCACGCCCCTTGGCAAGTTCTTCCGCATTACGGTTGTACTGCTCGCCCTGGGCCAATACCTGCTGCTCTTTGGTCAGTGCCTTGGGATCCTTACGAATCGCCTCATACAGATCAAATGCTGAGCCTGGTTCACCAACATACTTTTCAGGGTTCCGGTGACATTCAAGACACCAGCGCATTTGGAAAGGCTTGCCCTTGTATGCCATCTGCATCGCCTGAACTGGACCATGGCAGTTATTACAGTTGACGCCACGCTTGATGTGAATCGAGTGGTTAAAGTACACAAAGTCAGGAACCTTGTTTACCTTTGTCCACTTGATTGGAACGTTCTTGTCGTAGCTCTCGCGAATAGGTTCAAGTAGCGGGCTGTTGTTCCAAACCTGTGAGTGACAGGACATACATGTATGTGTAGCTGGATAACCTGCCTTGGCAGACTTTTCGACACTTGTATGACAGTAACGGCAATCGATACCAAGCTCTGTCACGTGGTGTTCGTGAGAGAATGGCACTGGTTGTTCTACCGCCGTCGTGACTCCAGTTACCTGAGGTGCACGCGTAATCTGCGAGAGTGTCACAATTAGCGCTAGTGGTGTAGCCGCCAGAGCTACGACTGTGACTTGGGCGAAAGCATTAGAGCTTGGTCGGAAAAGTTGTGGCATGCCTTTCATCCTGACCTGTCATCGTGCTTCAACTTAGGCTGATGCACGGTAATACGACGGGTCTCTATCATCTGACTTTGTACACTATTTCACGAAGTCTAGCAATGTACCGAATGGCATATGCGTAGATTTCGTCATGAAAGTACCGAACGATCTATGGCCATCGCCACGAACAGCAGAGCAAGGTAAAGCATCGAAAATAGATACGCACTCTTAGCTGATGGGCGACTGGTATTTTGTATAAGAATCCCACTCCTTCCAACCAAAAGAAGTCCAAGAATAATGGCTGCAATCGCGTAGATAAGCCCGACCAGCCCCTGAAACCACGGAATCAATGACACTACAACCGTAAGTACGGCATACACCACAATCTGAATAGCAGTGGCCTTATCCCCTGCCACACTTGGTAGCATCGGGACGCCCACACGCGCATATTCATCTTTGATCATCAAGGCCAGCGCCCAGAAGTGCGCAGGCGTCCATACGAAGATAATGGCAAAGAGATACCAAGCCAGTGCCCCGCCCAGATCCCCTGTGACTGCAGCCCAACCAACAAGTGGCGGGAAACATCCAGCAGCCCCACCAATAACGATATTTTGCGTCGTACGGCGTTTAAGAAACAGTGTGTAGACAACAACATAAAATGCCAAGCCACCCAAGCTAGCGGTGGCAGCGACAAGATTTGCCCCGAGCCAGAGCACAAGGAATGACATCACAGCGAGGCTCATCGCAAACGCGAACGCATTCCGCCCAGGAATCACACTCGTGACGGTTGGACGGTGCTTCGTGCGTTCCATTCGAGCATCGATGTCCCTGTCGATCACCATATTGAGCGCATTGGCAGCACCGGCAGAAAGAAATCCACCGACAAAGACGGCAATGAATACCCCTAGACCCGGCCAGCCCTTTGCAGCAACAAACATTGCCGTCATCGTAGTGAGGAGCAACAACGAGATGACCCGCGGCTTCGTCAGCGCAAGGTAATCCTTCCACGTGGCCGGCAACACTGTAGGTGAACCAGGGGCAACAGCCGGAGCAAAGTCCTTGTCTTCCAGATGCACAACATCGGCGGATAACGCTCCCGCAGACAAGAACACCATCGATATCCAGACTGCATCTGCCATGAGAAGATGCAACACCTGCATTACCAGTGGAGCCTTGAGCCATACATTCAGGCCACCAACAGCGGTTTGAAGCACAAACAGCCAAACAACGAAGTTGCTCCACTTTGCCGTATCACGACTCGGTCGCAGGTGCCGGATCATCGCCGCAACAATCACGACAAAGCAGCCAGCACTGAGGGCAATATAAGGGTGCAAAATGCGAAGTCGTAGAATAGCCGGTGCATCGTCTGCCTGTGCGAGCCGCATCACTTCCTGATGCGATTGCGCAGGATATAAAGTGTCTCCCAGCGCCGTGATCGCTCCGGAAATCCCGAGCACAATCATCGTCACGAAAGTAAGCAGTATTGTGGCAAGAACTGGGCCCTGACCCCGGAGACGAAGCGCAGGTCTGTTACTCGTACACCATGCTGTGATCGCAGACGATGTCAGGAGCAAAAATGTATTGACTAGGTGCAGAGACATCCAAATCGCACGGAACATGCTCTTGTTGTCAGCGACTAGACCAGCATTGACGATGTACTTGCCGATCCAAGCTTCAAACCCAGTCAGGACCAGCATTACCAGCGCTGCATGTGTTGCCGTGTGCTTGAATCGAAAGCGAAACCCTACCAGACCAACGGTCAGGAGGACTAATAGACCATCGAAGGCTGAAATGCGACGATGCGTGATTTCAATAATGGTTTTGATGGTTGGAGCTAAAGGTACGACTTCGCCATTACAAAGTGGCCAGTGGCTACCGCAGCCATCTCCTGAACCAGTCGCTCGTACAACGGTGCCCGCTAGAATCGTGACGATGTGCCACACTAATGTCGCCCACGCAATTCTGGCTATCCATTTGAGCGGAAGTCCAGAACCGTCTGTAGTCGATGTGTTTAGATTGCTAGCCTTACCGATTCCCATACCACCCGTTAATATACCGAGGACAGCCGGACATTCCATGGGCATATCTGCATAATTCGTGAAAATAGTCACAAAGTTGTCTAAAGCAATATTGGCAGCATCGCAGCGGCACCGGTAAAACACGATGCAGCAATCCATTACAGCGGAGACTAACGTGGCAGGAACAAATCCGTATATCGACATCCCTCAGGCTCCAAAGCCTACATCCCCATACACATTGATTCTTAGAATGGATGGCACCGAACATAAACTGAATGTTGATCCCAGTCAGATTCCCTACGGACGCTCTGGACAACCGGGCTCAATCCTAGACATTTGTGAAGGGTTTGACCTCGCGCTCGAGCACACCTGCGGTGGTGTGTGCGCATGCGCAACCTGTCATGTCATCGTTCGCGATGGTCTGTCGACATGCAATGAAGCCACTGATGATGAGCTGGATCAGCTTGAGGAAGCTCCCGGTTTAGCGCTGAGTTCGCGCCTTGGCTGCCAATGTGTCCCCAATGGCTCCAGCAAAGTCGTAATCGTCGAAGTTCCGGGATGGAATCGTAATGCTGTTAAAGAAACGCCTCACTGATTGCAGTAATGCAATTCCGCCGATACTATAAACGTCGTTACTTGGGCGGTTGGCGCAGTGGTAGCGCGCTTCCTTGACACGGAAGAGGTCACAGGTTCAAATCCTGTACCGCCTATAGAAAAACACTCCACAGATGAAGTGGAGTGTTTTTTTTGTTTCGTGTCTTAAAATTTCATCGCTGCAAAGTCAACCAACCAGCACACGATTGGATGATCTTTGCAGCGTTACGTAATCTGTTGTGAAACAACTACGACAATAGGTCAGTGACTACGTGTCCGTGCACATCTGTGAGGCGATAGTCACGCCCCTGGTTTCGATAGGTCAACTGGTGGTGATCGATACCGAGCTGATCCAGAATCGTCGCCTGCAGGTCGTGGACATGGACTACTCCAGGTACGAATTTGTCCTTTGATGGCGTAATGACATTCCCACTTTTGTCCAGTAGGTTGTAGCCATAGTCATCGGTGCGACCGTAACTAAATCCACGCTTCACTCCAGCGCCCGCCATCCACAGACTAAAGCACCTCGGATGGTGATCGCGTCCATAGTTGTCCTTAGAGATTGCTCCCTGCGAATAAGCCGTACGTCCAAACTCGCCGCCCCAGATAACCAGTGTGTCATCGAGGAGACCGCGACGTTTCAAGTCGATAATCAGCGCTGCACTTGCCTTATCCGTTAATTGTGCCTGATACCGGGCATTTCCAGGAAGGTCTCCATGATGGTCCCAGCCCTGATGGTAGAGCTGAATAAAGCGAACACCCTTCTCTGCAAGACGACGGGCTAGCACGCAGTTTGCAGCAAATGTGCCAGGCGTGCGGGCATCCTCTCCATACAGGTCAAATGTTTCCGCAGGCTCGGATGACAAATCGGTCACTTCCGGAACGCTGGTCTGCATCCTGAATGCGAGCTCATATTGTGCAAGGCGGGCATCGACCTCAGGATCACTAGAAACCTTACTCTGCTGACGCTGAAGGACCCCCAGAGTGTCGAGGACATTCCGCCGGGATGTTGCAGAGACACCCTCTGGATTCTTCAGATACAAAACCGGGTCTTTACCAGCGCGGAATGGTACTCCCTGATATCTGGAATCAAGGAATCCGCTCCCCCACAATCGTGCATACAGCGGCTGGTCACCCTGACCTTTTGTCACTAGAACAACAAAGCCAGGCAGGTCTTTGTTCATAGAACCCAGACCGTACCCCACCCAAGCTCCCATCGATGGACGTCCTGCAATCTGTGACCCTGTCTGAAAAAATGTCATCGCAGGATCGTGATTGATGGCCTCCGTCCACATGCTGCGCACCAGACAAATGTCATCGGCAACGCCGCCAATATTCGGAAGTAAGCTACTTATCCGCATTTTGGACTTGCCATAGTCGGCAAAGTCAAACGCACTCCCAGCCATCGGGAGACTGGCTTGATTTCCGCTCATCGCCGTGAGACGCTGCCGTCCAATCACCGATGATGGCAGCTGGTTTCCGTGCTCTTTACGAAGCAATGGCTTCTCATCGTACAAGTCAATATGCGCCGGACCACCACTCTGAAAGAGATAGATCACACGTTTGGCCTTGGCAGCCTTTCGAGGAATGCCAGCTGCCTGCACTCCTGATTCAGCCAGACCAAGTGCTCCCAAACCAAGGGATGCGCTTCCTAAAAAGTGACGTCTCGTCATCTGCAATGGATCAAATTCAGTCATATCCCTACCTCTTCCAAACGCAAGCATCCGAGTTAAGGACTGCCTGAGCCACCATCGTCCATGCAGCCACGATGTCTCTCCCAATATTCGCCTTGATTGGATGCTTGCCGACTGCCGCCACAAGCTTGGCATCATCGGGCTTACTCGCAAAGTACTTCAGCTGGTCAACAAGTAAGTTGTTCAGTGCTTTGACCTCGATGGCATCCGGTTTACGTCCGGTAGCCGTTATAAACATCTGATTAAGACGGTTACGGTTGTCTCCTTCAAGTCCTGAAACTGAAAGAACATTTTCAGCAAACACGCGTGCGGCCTCAGCAAACTGCACATCATTCATGAGCACAAATGCCTGCAAAGGAGTGCTCGTGCTTGGTCGTCTGGCAGTACACACTTCGCGCGTAGCAGCATCGAAGGCAATCATGTTGACCATCGGGGATGTCCGCTTCCACACCGAATAAATGGACCGACGGTATAAGTCAGTTCCGACACTCTCCCGATATGCCGGGCTCATCGAGTTTGTTTCACGCCACAAATCACCAGGTTGGTATGGACTGACAGGTGGCCCGCCCATTTTACGATCCAACAGCCCAGCGACGGAGAGTGCTACATCTCGAATCTGCTCAGCAGATAAACGTCCACTAGGTCCACGGGCAAAGAACTTGTTGTCAGGATCAAGCTGGCGCTGGAGTTTCGACACATTCGATGTACGTCCATAGGCATCTGAGAGTGCAATCATTTTCAGCAAACGCTTGACATCCCAGTTGTGATCCCGAAAGTCGCTGGCGAGCCAGTCCAACAGCTCAGGATGTGTCGGGCGGCTTCCCTGTACTCCAAAGTCTTCTGCTGTTTCAACAATCCCTCTGCCAAATAGCTGCATCCAGAAACGGTTAACCGCAACCCTTGCGGCGAGAGGATTGTCTTTGCTGACCATCCATTTGGCTAAGTCGAAGCGGTTTGGCTTCGATACACGCAGTGGAGGCAAAAATGCTGGTACCGTGCGACCAACGAGCTCGTCCGCTGTCTTTGGTGCATCGTATGCACCCCTCGCGAGTACATACGTGGGCCGAACGCCAGGCATCTCTTCCATCGCCAAGACTTCACGGACGCTGTCCTCGGCCACGGCCACCGCAAATCGTGCATCCTGAAGCTCTTTGCGGATGGCATCCAGTGCCACATCTTGTGCTGCGAGGTATGCGGCAACATCCTTAGGCGCGATTTCATCCAGCGTACGTGGAGTCTCCGCTGCGATTCCCCGTGACATCCAAGAAACCTCTGATGCCGTCAGTGCTCGGTTGTAGATCTCAATCTCATCTACTTTTCCGCCGCGGAAGCCACGTTCACGGAAGCGCTCTCCGACATTAATGGGATGCGTTCCGGTCCCCTTCCAGATGTGATCGCGAACGATGTTGGTCTCCTGAGGGACACCATTGATGTAAATTCGATAGCCGGCAGCCTTGCTGGAGCCATCATAGGTGACTGTAAGGTGTGTCCACTCTTTCGCCCGAATACGCTGCTTCGTCTCGACGGCGATTGCGTTCCCCGGCCAGTGCCTATACATCCGCGCCGTAACACGGCCGGCCTTGATGGTTACATCGCCGCCGTGAAATCCAACATCGGTGCCCGCACTTCCATGGAAGACGACCATCTGTTCATCATCCACACGCTCATCGAAGAGCCACATCCCGACGGTATGCGGTACATGACGGGCAATACGTCCGGAGCCACCGAGCGACAAGGCATTGTCACCATTTAGCTGAAGTGCATCGCCTTTGAAACCCTTTGTCGTTGCTAAGCCCAGCGGTGCGGTTGCCGCCTCAGTAAAGCCCGGTGCTGAGTTGGGGAGCGATGTGCCATTTCGGTTATCTAGGCGATAACGCGCGGTGAGTCCGGGACGCCCGGGAGTGAGCGTGCGGTTTCCTGCCTGCTGGGCCATTTGCCGTTCGCTAAGCAATCCCTCTAAAGCAGAAACGCGCTTCTGTGCACGATCGATTGCCCGCTCCTGTTCCAAGGTCGGAATCAGAAGAGATGGGGTTGGAACGATATCGCTCTGGTTGTAGAGGCCATATTCATCGACATTGTTGACAAACGATGCAAATGCGTAGAAGTCCCGCTGCTTGATCGGATCAAACTTATGGTCGTGGCAGCGCGCGCACTCGAATGTCAAGCCAAGAAATGCAGTGGTCGTGGTTCTGACTCGGTCAGCCACACCTTCCATCCGCCATTCCTCGGCCACAGAACCACCTTCGTTCGTCATTCTGTGGAGGCGTTGAAATGTCGTCCCAAGCTTTGTCTCAACCGTGGCATCCGGGCGCAAGTCGCCTGCAATTTGATTGATGATGAACTGGTCGTAGGGCATATTTGCGTTGAAAGCACGTACGACCCAGTCGCGGAATGGCCACGTCGGTGAAAGCTGGTCGGATTGATACCCGTAGGAGTCACCGTAGCGGGCAAGATCAAGCCAGGCAACAGCGGTATGTTCGCCAAAGGCAGGACTTGCTAGGAGGCGATCGACGACGCTTGCTTTCGCTTTCGGGGATGTATCAGCAACGAAAGCATGCACATCTGCATCGGATGGTGGCAAGCCAGTCAGGTCAAGCGTGACCCTCCGAAACCATTCGCCCTTAGATGCTGCGACCGATTTGACTAATTTCCGCTTGGCGATCTCACTATTGATGTAGACATCAATCGGGTTTTCCGCGACCTTGGGTGGCTTAGGATTCTGGATTGGTTGATAGGCCCAGTGCGGCTCGTAGTTTGCCCCTGCGCGTATCCAATCCGCGAGCTTGGCCTTTTGTTCGCGAGAGATCACTCGCTGACTGCTGGCCGGAGGCATCTGAAGCACACCATGCGCATTGATGCGTTGCATCAGCTTACTTGCCCCCGGATTTCCAGGAACAAGAATACGCTTCGCGACAAGCCCATCGAGACGATCGAGCCTTAGGTTTGCCTGACGCGCGGCACTGTCGGGACCATGACAGGTGATGCAGTTATCAGCGAGGATTGGTCGGATGTCTTTGTTGAACCCGATGATAGTCGGCGTCTTTTGGACTTTGACATCTGCGGCTGTGGAAGCCAAAGTAAGACCAGCGGCCAAGAGGCATGGCAACACCACCGTTGCAAGTTTCAAATGCGGCATAAGGTGATGTTCCCTCAGGGCCGCATTTGTTCCTGCTGTTATTTGTTGTTACCAGCGCAAAAGAATCGCCAGGCTTAGGAGAAAGCTACTTCTTGTAGAGTTCATCGGCAGAAATAATGACTGGCTCGGTTTCAGTCCACTCTGCACCGATGGCTTGCCGGTAGTAACACGATATGTGTCCAGTGTGGCAGGTTGGCCCTGCCGGCATAGCAGTCACGAGTAATGAGTTCATTTCGCAGTTGACCGCGACAGACTTCACCGTCAGCGTCATCCCGCTAGTTTCACCCTTTATCCAAAATTTCTGGCGGGAGCGACTCCAGAAACAGACACGATTCTCATCCAATGTCCGGCGAACGGCATCGCTATTCATGAAACCTAACATCAGCACCTGATGTGTTTCGGAATCTTGCACAATCGCTGGAACCAAGCCATTTTCATCAAAGCGCAAAGTGGCTATCAACGCACTTGCATCAACCATTCTTTACCAACCTTCGTACTGGAATGCCGCAGCGCTCCATCGTGTCTTTCAAGCCGTCAACCGTGTACTCGCCATAGTGCAACAAGGATGCGAGGAGGACAGCATCGGCATTTCCGTAGCGGATGCCATCGACGAGGTGCTCGGGCGTTCCGGCACCTCCACTTGCAATCACAGGTATCGGGACAACACTGGTAACCGCCTTCAGCAGTGGGATGTCATAGCCATCCCGGGTGCCATCACGGTCCATCGATGTCAGTAAAATTTCGCCCGCACCAAGGGCTGCTACGGTCTCTGCCCAGACAAGGGCATCGATTCCCGTTGGCGTCCGACCACCATGCGTGTGCACTTCCCAGCCGCTCGGGGTGTTCCCGGTTTTCATCGGGTCAATGGCAACTACGATGCATTGGCTACCAAAACGCTCAGCACCTTGACGAATAAGTTCCGGGTTACGAACGGCAGCGGAGTTAATACTGACTTTGTCGGCGCCGACCGAGAGGATCCGCCGGATGTCTTCAAGCGTGGAGATTCCGCCACCGACAGTAAAGGGAATAAACACTTGTTCAGCCACGCGGGCAGCAATATCGAAGATGAGGCCACGGTTCTCAGCACTAGCGGTAATGTCTAGAAATGTAAGCTCATCGGCGCCTTGACGGTCATAGGTTGCCGCCAGCTCCACCGGATCTCCAGCATCTTTTAGCCCCAAAAATTGGACGCCTTTAACGACTCGACCGTCCTTGACATCGAGACAGGGAATAACCCGTTTTGCAAGCATGGCAAATTGTATCGTTTTGTCGTGTCACATTTGGTTGCTGCGTTTCGTATACATTAATTGTGACAACGTACAACGACCCGCTTGGTTTTCCAATCCATGCATTAACGGATGGCATACCGAATGCCGATCGATTTGTACATGCCGGTGTCCATGAACGGGTTCGCACGCACTTGATTGGCCAGCGCACGGAAGATGGCATTTGGCCGGCACACAGTGCAGTCCCAGCAGCGGTCGATGCCTACCGACGCGCGCACGCTTTCCTGTACGAAGCGGTGGATGCGACGGCGGCAGCGAGAGATTATGAAGTCGCGACATCGCTGGATGCCGGATACCTCCAGGCATGGGTTGGATTGGCCCTCGCGTGGACATCGATGGGAACCCCCGATTCAATCGAAAATGCTGTGCAGCTATGGCGGGCCTTGGTTGAGCTGCCTGTTGGTGAAGATGGCGTTACGCACCGTTGCATGGGAATTCTGCTCCAAAACCTTGCCTACACGCTGTACCAAGAATACTTATACACACACGATGTCGACGCACTCATCGAGTCAGCCGAGTGGTATCGAAAGTCCCAAGAAACCGATGGAGACATGCGCCCGGAGCTTTACTATCCCTGGTGTAATGTTTTGCTAATGCTTGGTAAAGAAGAAGATGCTTTTGCTCTTTGGAATACTGCTGGCCTTGGAATGCAAGGCGATGTAAAGGACGTATACTTGGCTAAGTACACCGGTTTGAATGCCTTTGATTTACGATGGAGTAAATGATGAACAGAATTCGATCAGGTTCGCGCATTGTCGCCGTTTCTTTATTGATATGCCTTATGGCACTGATGTCCCGCGTCGCTTTTGCGGATTTGAGTGGTCCAGGAGCGCCACCACCGCCACCTCCAGGGTCTAAGGGTTAATCGCGATGATAATGAATAACAATGGGGTTATTTCGGCATCGATGCAAACGCGGCTCGCAGGAATCGCATCGGCTGCTAGCGTTGCACCACAGAAACGTTACACAAACGCAGAGCTACTGTCACGTGCGAGAAGCGGTGCAACGACCGCTGTGCGTTCCAACGCTGCGCTTGCCTTGCGCCAAAGGATTGTGGGTATCGTCTGGAGCATTGCTGCGGTCCACGTAGGGCTTACGAACGAAGACCGCGAGGATGTGACTCAGGATACGTTGCTCAAACTGATCGCTTCGCCAGCCATTTTGGATCCACATCCTGCATACATTAAACGAATCGTGGCTAACATCCTGATCGACCGGCATCGTCATGCTGCCAGTCGGGGTCTGGTTTGCAAAGTTGCCAACTCCGATGAGGTCTTGACCGTGTATGCCGAGTCCGTGGCGGCTGAGTCTACCCCGGCAGATGAAAACTTCTGCGTAGAAGAGCTCCTCTCGCTGCTGAATGACCGTGAGCGCGCGGTTGTCGCTTCGCGCATCGCAGGCAAGAGTCATGCAGAAATTGCAGATGACCTCGGTGTCTCATCCCCATCGGTCCGTAAGCTTCACGAGCGCGCGATCACCAAGCTACGTAAGGGCTTGCACTACGATCTTCCGGTTGAAGTCGCATAACACGCTACTGTAATGGCACTCGTGTTGAGGCTTGTGTGAGGGACATCAGACAAGGTCTGTCCATAGTGAGATAAACAAGTTTTGAGCTTTGCGTCAACGCTAGTGTTAACAAAATTATGTATTGCGTAATGCGTACAAGTACGGTGATGTGGAAGCAATGGATGGAAACGACCAACAAGGCTTGTCAGTGGGCTGGAGACTCCTCGGACTAGGTGACAGTAGCTGGTATCACAACGGTAGTAGTGTCAAGTTTCCAACGCGTCTATGTCAAGCATTGGCCTGGTATTTGGTATTACATGGTCGTGACGTTCGACGGGCTGACATCGTGGAAGAGTTCTGGCCGGATGCAAAACCTGAAGATGGCCAAAATCAGCTTCGCGTCACGTTAAGTCGCCTAAAATCGATGCTCTCTGCGTTTCCGGACGCGCCCAAGCTTACAACCGACCGATTTAATGTCAGCATCGATATTGGTTCAATTCCCTGCGTCGCCCTCAACTATGGGGCACTCCTGGACCGTGTTGAGGCATCCTCGGGTTCCGACAAGCGCACGGCATCGATTGAGCTTGTTAGGCTGTACGGCGGAGACCTGCTCCCCGAGTTCGATTACCCATTCTTTGGCCAAATACGGAGTCGATATCAGGAGAGGAATGTCCACTATCTTGGCTGCGTCAGTAAAGATCTCAAGCGAACAGGCGATTTTGTAACAGCAGTTGACATCCTCCAGAGGGCACTTTCCATCGACCCGATGCATGAAGAACTCTACGTGATGCTGTTTGGTATTTATGCACAAATGGACCGCCCGTTGCTCATTGAAAAAACGGTTTTGAACCTGATTCGTGAGATGGAAGCAAGGATTGGTGACAGACCGACGGCCCGGCTAGAGAAAACCATCATGCTCGCACTGCCTCCGCGCCTGCGAGATCGGATGACGGAAGTACTATCGACTCCTCTCAAGACGGCCGAAAGTGTCGATAAACCGCCAGTCGGTCCCTATGAAAACACGTATATCCCGAGATACAGCGAATATAGCGATCTTCACGGGCATGTTACGAGTGGACTCAGTCGATGTATTGCCGTGTCAGGTCCTCCCGGCTCCGGGAAAACTCGGATGGTTTACGAGTACTGGCTTCAACATCAGCATGATGGCCCGATGACCTGGCTGGATGGTTCAAAGGTGGGGTCAGTCGATGAGCTCCTTGCGCAGCTGACAGCATGTGCATCGCGATTTTCAGATCCAGAGAACAATACATATTTGCGCGGCACCATTTTGTTTGATTCGTTTCATTTGACGAATCCTGAATGGTCCACGACCGTTGTAGATTTTCTCAACGCTCATGGCGATGTTACGATTATCGTTACGACACGGTCCGCTGACTTACCAATAGGCTGGGCGTTTGTCCCAATTTCGACGTTGATTGCTCCTGTGTCATCGATGTCGGATGAAGCGTGTTTGAAAACGCAAGCGGTGCAAATGCTGTTCTCGTTGATGCCAGCAGCTGTTACATCGCTATCAGAAACAACATCGACAATCGCCTACATCCGTACCTTGTTCACCTACATCGATCCGTTGCCATTTATGATCGAGGTTGTTGCATCCTGGTTGTCTGCGATGACGATTCAGCAGCTCATTGTCCGTCTGTCCAAGGACAGGTCCCATCTGCTTCAGGCTGCTGCGGAGCGTTCGCGAGATGGTGTGGTCTTCAGTGACACGATTCGTGCATCGGTGAGGTTCCTTTCACATGATGGCAAGGATGTGTTGAGACTTCTTGCGCTTTACGGTGAACCTCTCTCCAAGGAAAAGATCATAGAGGTGCTTAGCTTACGAACGGATGTCGCGGTTAAGGAAATCTGTGACTCAGGGATGGTCCGTCTTTTAGAAGATGGAAAGATTGTTGTTTGGAGCCTGGTCGGCGAGTTTGTCCGTAGTACGCAACCGACTAGTTGTCGGACTGTGTTGCGTAAGATGATTCGGATGGGGGTGATTTCAATCACAACTGCTACCAGCAGTTCAACTGAAATCGTTGAAACGTCATTATCATTCGACAATCCGAATGACCTGAATAAACTCCTTCAACAAATTGTGTTTACTGGCAACACATCAGACATTTACGCAACCAAACAAATACTTCATGCTCTGTCTCCAAAGGTGTTGATGCTAGACTTTTCATCAATGTCTCAATATGAGGTCACCGTAATTCTTGCGATATACGGTTTAGTTCGAAACTCAGATTTTCAGATGAAGTTTGTTGAGACACTAAATCAAGTTACAGGAAAACACTCCCATCTAATTAAAGTACAACGTGAACAGTTTAAAGCCAGCTCAGCTTTGACAATGTTTTCCATGTGCGGATGCAAGGGGAAGAGGGGGTGACAAGTGGG
>CAIYBQ010000475.1 GCA_903924445.1 uncultured Armatimonadota bacterium
CAGTCACAACCACATCCGCGCTCGGAGACTGGTACGCAAAATACATCATCAATGAGCGGCAACACGCCATCGTGATGGTGAACGACAGGACTCGGATGTGTCTTGTGACGACCGCCAAAGACATCCAGCACCTTCCCCAGCGCCTCGAAGCCGCACTCGCCGATACGCTTGCATTCATGGAGGTGCCACGTCACGCCATCGAGCAGGAAGTTGTCCACTACCGGGATGTCTGCTATACGACAACCCGCGCCGCACCGGAGGGCAGGAGCGTCGTGAGCACCATCACGCAGTTTGTCGTCCCGATCGAGAACGCTGGTTTGACGAGTATGACCCCCCAGGAGTGGAACTATTACTTTCTTAGCTGGCTAACATCCTCCAATGGCTACCAGGACATCGGGGAGCTGGTGCTTAAGCGGCTGCTGGATGCGTACGGGGATGCGCCGTAGGGGGCATTGCGTCCGTTGATTGTCAGGCTGTGTCGGATGAAACGGGACACGCAGATGTAATTGAATTTTCTGGTTTAAAGGCGTTTGTAATTGTATTTATGTATGATGGGGGTATATGTAATCGTTTTTTCGATAAATGGGGTTATTGTAATTGAATAAATCAGGGGTTGATGCTGTTGGAACACCCGTTGGTCAAGCTGCACTACATCATCAGTATTGCCCGCAGCTGTCACCGCCGCATGTTCTCAGTTTCACCAATACCACCGCGAGACGAACGGTTCAGACACCAGCCCATACATACGAATACTATTCAGCGCAATATGCGAATGATGGCTCCGTCATCGATAACCTCCGATTTGCATTGCGGTACGAACCTCTTGATTTTCGGATTCTGTGCGCCACATTCAAGAACATCGGATGTGAACCGATATTGGCATGGGTGAAGGCTGAGCCCACGGGTTCGTTCAGTCGTCGGGCTTGGTTTCTCTACGAACGACTTACCGGGCATGTGCTGCCTCTTGAACCGGTAAAGTCAGGAAACTATGTGGATGCTCTCGATGTCCGATTTCACTTCACGGCAGCTCCAATTAACTCGGCCCGCCATCGTGTCCGGGATAACCTTTTGGGCACATATGAGCTTTGTCCCACCGTGCGACGTACAGACAACCTGGATGCATTTATAAACCTCGACCTAAAGGGTGAAGCCGCAGACTTGATCAACGGCTACGACCCTGACATCTTTGCGCGGGCAATCAATTTTCTGTTCACAAAGGAAACCCGATCTTCGTTTGCAATAGAAGGAGAGGCTCAAGGCTCCAGCCGTGAAGAGCGCTTTCTGCA
Source organism: uncultured Armatimonadota bacterium (assembly GCA_903924445.1). Taxonomy (GTDB): domain Bacteria; phylum Armatimonadota; class Armatimonadia; order Armatimonadales; family Armatimonadaceae; genus CAIRTT01. Next base: position 1,287 of record CAIYBQ010000475.1, read on the forward strand.
TACATTGCGTGATGCACAAACCTTTCTACCGGCCACGGAAGATGACCTTATCCGTCTACAGGCATCGATTGTGGATGAACGGTATGTGGCTAAAGGTTGGCGGGATTTTCAGAATTTCGTTGCAGAGACGACGCGCGGTTTTGGTGAGCATGTTCACTTTATCCCTCCCCGGCCTGAAGATGTCCCTAAGCTGATGCGGGGATGGTTGGATATGGTCAATCGAATCCACGGCAAGGGTGAAGTGGATGCGGTCGTGGCTGCCGCGATCACTGCATTTACATTTGTGTTTATTCATCCATTCGAAGACGGGAATGGCAGAATCCACCGTTTCTTGATTCATGCAATGCTGTCATCCAGTGGATATAGCCCACCTGGTGTCATTTTTCCAGTGAGCGCTGCAATCTTGAGAAACCGTCAGAGCTATGACATGGCATTGGAAGATTTCTCAAAGCCAGTCCTGCTTAACACGGAATGGTCTTTTGATAGTGAGAGTCGGATCCATGTTGGCAATCAAACGATCGATCTCTTCCGGTTTTTCGATGCCACAGCACAGGTCGAATTTCTGTATTCCTGTGTTCTGGAAACAATCCGAAGTGACATTAAGGGAGAAGCCGACTTCGTGGAGGTATTTGATGCAGCACTCTACGCGCTTCGCGAAGTGGTGGACATGCCCGATCGGCGAGCATCGTTGTTAGTCAAGCTCTGTATGCAAAATGGCGGGCGCCTTTCACAAAGCAAACGTAAGCAGTTCGCAGAGCTTACCGATGATGAAGTCGTGAGGATAGAAACTGCACTCACATCTATCATGCAAGCGCGCTTGTAATTGAATTTTGTCAAAAACGCCGAAATGTAATTGAATTTCGGAGAGATTAAGCGTTTTTTAGGACTGCTGGCGATTTGTAATTGATGACACCTGCTCCCGCCGAGTCGGCATCGCCAGAACGGGAGGAGAGTCACACGACAACGCGCCGCTTGGGACCTTGGAAGTTTTACATGTCCTAAAGTCGCTAAACGGCTACCACGCCCGACTTCCCAGTGCTGTACATCTGCAAACAAAGTTATGAAAATGTTTTTCACGGTTCCGGGAACATCCATACGATTAGGCGCGTTCTTACAATTATGAAGATTACGATGTACGGTTTTTGCGCTGTGGCATTCCTTATCTCTGCTCCTCTCGTCCTTAGCAGCTGTGGTGGCGGCAGCACGATGCCTCTCACCAATGGCGGTGGCGGTAACAACGGCGGCGGAGGGAATGGCGGCGGTGCCAATCGCTCTGCAAAAGACAAAATCATCACGGCTGTACAGACTGGCTTCACCACTTATAAAACAGGTAAGGGCAGCGGGCGTAAGCGCACGACTCGGAATGAGGATCC
>CAIYBQ010000476.1 GCA_903924445.1 uncultured Armatimonadota bacterium
AACTTGCATCACTGCAGCGCGAACCGGCTCGCTGATGCCATCCGCAAAGTATTCATCTGGAATACCAACGCGTAATCCCTTGAGGTCGCCTTTGGATGATTCCTGCAGCTCAGGTGCATCGATGGGAAGGCTGGTTGAGTCCTTCGGGTCATGCCCGGAGAGGACTTCCATGACAAGCGCGATGTCATCCACGGTGTTCGCAAATGGGCCGACTTGATCGAGCGAGGATGCAAACGCGACGAGACCAAAGCGGCTGACGCGGCCGTAGGTTGGTTTAAGGCCGATTGTGCCACAGAATGCGGCGGGTTGCCGAATCGAGCCACCCGTATCAGAACCTAGAGAAATCGGCACCAGACGCGCAGCAACAGCCGCGGCGGAACCACCGGATGAGCCTCCGGGAACCTTTGACAAGTCCCAAGGGTTCCGGGTCACACCCAGAGCACTGTTCTCACTCGAGCTGCCCATCGCAAACTCATCGAGGTTGGTTTTCCCGATGATAACGGCTCCAGCATCCTGTAAACGAGTGATGACCGTGGCGTCGTAAGGAGGAATAAAGCCATCGAGGATCTTGCTTGCACACGTCGTAGCAACGCCACGCGTACATAGATTGTCCTTAATCGCCACAGGGACACCTGCGAGCTTGCCGGGATCGATACCCGCGGCAATTTTGGCATCCACAGCTGCGGCTGCGTTACGTGCAGCATCCGCAGTAACTGTTAGGAATGCGCCAACCTGTGGGTCGACAGCGGCAATCCGTGCAAGAAAGGCATCCGTGATGGCAGCTGCGCTAAGCGTACCCCCGCGGACAGCCGCGGCGATTTCTGTGGCAGAGAGAGTGGTGATGTCAGACATTAATTACGCATCCCCCGCCAGCACCTGTGGCACCACAAATCCACCCAGAAGCTCATCGACTTCAGGACCCATCGCAAGGACGACTGCCTTGGGGAGGGATGGAACGATGACATCCTCGCGGAGGAATGCCACAACCGGGACAGCATGAGACATCGCGGGAACACCCGTTGTATCCACTGCCTGGAGGCGTTCGAATTGCGCAAGGAGATCGTTAAGTTGGGGGGTCAGGTGCTCGACTTCGTCATCCGTCAGCGCAAGACGCGCTAATGAACCGACTTTTCGCACCTCATCGGGGGAGAGGGCCATGCCGAAATTATAGCACGCGGACAATCAGAAGCCGGGATTGCGAAGTGGGTCGTTAGCATCCACCGGATGGATAGGAGCCCACAAGGAAATGCGTTGGCAAAACACCGCTTTGCAATGCGCGCTGCCCAAATGGAACCCCGGGAACCCACAGGACATCCCCTGTTGATGGATACACAGCAACCCACACTCCGGGACGTTCCTCTGGTGGAATTCCAGCCGCTCGGCAGACATCTGTAACGGTTCGCTTTGGACCAAGCCGGTCGCCGCTACGCGCAAGCCGCAACACGACACCTTTACTCCCGCTGGGAAGTGTGACAAAGCAGCTCATCCCGGATGGATCCGCAACGACATCCCGTTCGCCAGTCACAGGCAGCAGTTGGATTTCTAGGCCATTCGGCAGCCCGATGGTTTGATTGATACCAAGAGCCATCCCCGGATGCTTACCGCTATCACTGAACACCAGCCATGGACCGCGGGCTTCCACATGAAAACGACCCGGAAGCACGACTTTGCCTCCATTGATCAACAGATTCCCGAGCGTTCTGACATTTAGCTCCACTAAAGCGGCTTCATGGCAATCTTGTGGAAGTGTGCGCGCCAAAATATCGAGGATGGCCCGCGAGCGAAGCGCCGGATGAGCTGCTGCAAGCGGTGCAATTTTCCAGATGCCCGCTACTGATGTCATCGCACTGTCCAGCAATGCCTGAACGTGCATCCCGATAAATGCGCTGTCATCGCGTGCCGCATCCCCAATTCGGCAAAGGGCATCCGTGAGGTTGCCATTAAACTCCGATGTCAGCTTTCCAAATGTGTTCCGCAGGCGGTTCCGCGGAAAGTCGGTGTTGTCATTGGTCGGATCATGGCGTGATGCCACACCGATGTCATTAAGGTACGCAATACCGGCATCCCGGGTTTCTCCAAGCAGAGGCCGCGCGACATCGATGCCCTTCGAGAGCTCCCGCCGCGGTGGGATTCCCGCGAGGCCATCCGTGTGCGTCCCGCGAAGCATCCGCAGCAAAACCGTCATCGCCTGATCGGTGGATGTATGCGCAGTCACAATGACATTCGCTCCGCGCTTGCGTGCTGCATTTACCAGCCAGGCGTAGCGGTGGTCACGGGCCTGCTGCTCATTCCAGCCCACCCCCTGCCCGTAACCTACTTCCGCAGGGATACCGCAACGAGTCGCCATGTCAATGACATAGTCAGCATCCGCATCCGCTTCTGCCCCGCGCATCCCGTGGTGGTAATGTAGCACGCAAACAGGCAATGGGAGGTGCCCGGCGCGTGCCAGTGCGGTGAGGGAAAAAAGGGCTGCGAGGCTGTCAGGGCCTCCTGAGCAGGCAATCGCGATGCGATCTCCGCTCATCAGCGTCCGCGTGTTTGTGATTGCTGAAAGGATGCTATGTTCGTACGGATGGAGGCTGGCTGGGGTCACTTCCCGGAAATGTACAGTCCATCCGGGGTTGTGACAAGTGTGCATCCACTGCCGGAAAGCGCACTTGTCAATGCTTCTTCAGCGGTTGCGTGGATGGGGCTGACACGGATGCGTGTTGTTTCAGGAGTATCCTGAAGGGTAATCGGGATGTTATAGCGACGTGCGACTTCGCGTGCAGCATCGGTGATCGGCAGGTCACGAATGCCAAAGGACTGGCGTCTTGGCGTCGGGCTTTCGGGCGAGAGTGGGTGATGCTCGATGCGCTTATGGGTTGTGTCACCACTCGTCCATTGGATATCTACGGTTGCGATATTTTCATTTTCCACAAGCGACATTGGGATGCGGAAGTGGTTGGCAACACCGGGGGCAAGCGTAAACCGATAGGCATGCGGGTCACCCGTGATTGTGCACTTGGCCGTACCGGCAGATTTCGAGAGCAATGTCAGCTCAACATCGAATGTGGGTGTTGCTGCATCTGCATGTAGCATCCAACGCGTGTTCAGCTCGGGGGCAGCGACAGGCGCTGGCGCGGCGATGCGACGGGATGCCCCGGCGCCAGCACGGATTCTGTTTGGTGCATCCACGACTGGATGGGCCTGCATCCACACAAAGGATGCAACCGTTGCTCCAGCAAGCGTGGTCGTGATGCCGAGTCTAGCCGCACGCCACCAAGGCTCTTTTGCAGATTCACGCTGGGCTTCGATTTTCGAAAGGATGTTGTCGCTGAAGTAGAGAGGGACCTCAGGAGCCGGAAGTGCCGTTAGGTCTGCACAGAGGGTCTGAATTCCAGCCATGTCTGCTGCACAATCCGCACAAATCAGGACGTGCGCATCGGCTTCCCTGGCCAGCTTGGTGGGCAGGGTGCCATCGATATGATCGGATGCGCATTCGCGCCAAGTAGTACAGTCCATGGTTGTGGTGCTATTTCCACACATGTGACGATGAAAATATCCGTAAGGTTCCAGATGCGTTGCTGGTGGAATTACGGTATGTGAATCAATGGCTTATGATTCGGCATTCCGTTTACCGAGCCGGTCACGCATCGCTAGCCGGGCACGGTTAAGGCGGGACTTCACGGTACCGAGGGGCAACCCTGTGATTTCAACCAGCTCTTCGTACGTCTTTTCTTGGATGTGAAACAGGACCATAAGTGTGCGCTGCGCCTCTGGGAGGTCCATTAGGGCATTGTGTAGCTGAACCTGCTGCTCACTTTCCAGAGCAAGGGCCTCAGGGCCGGCGGCGGTGTCCGGGATGTCCATGGTGGTTGCTTCCTGGCTAGCATCGATGCTCTGCTCCAGGCTGATGTGCTTCTTGTTACGGTTCTTCTTCCGATTATCAAGAAAGACATTGACAACAATTCGGTGCATCCAAGTGGAAAACATCGCTTCGCGGCGGAACGCCTTGATGTGGTTCCAGCCACGAATAAAGGCCTCTTGGGCGATGTCCGCTGCGTCATCC
>CAIYBQ010000477.1 GCA_903924445.1 uncultured Armatimonadota bacterium
CTGACCGCGACGCTGAGATCAGTCCTCTGAAGCAGACACACTGCGATCTCGCCGCAGGCATCGCCGCAAAACACAACATCACCAATGTGCACCTGTCGGAGTTACGTCAAGCCACAATGGTGGTGTCGCGAAGGTTTAGCATCGTACCAGCAATGTAGCTTGATGTGTAAATCCACCGGGGCCTCAAGCCCATATGACACCATTCGGTCCGACGTCCACGTCGTGCTGTTCACTGGCACCACACGTCCATGAAGGCGGTGCGGGCATCCCTCAGCCGATTTCGGGGTCGTTGCCTCAGCCAACAACCTGCTCAGAACTGACCGTTCGAATCTCGTGAGGCATTTGACATGGTCGGCGACCCGTTTTACTGTTAAGTGGTTCCTCTCCACTATGAACATGTCAACAACAACTCCGTCTCTCAACAGTTGGTCTGCCACATCTATGTTCCAGTGGTGCTTCGGTTTTACAGATGCTGTGCCGTACGCTCGGATGTGCCAACCGAGGTGGTCACACGACAAATCTCGGAGGCGGGCAGCTGTGGCCGCAGGTGAAACCATGCCCCGCTTACACGACATGATCGCATCAACAGTTCTGCAGCATGCTGAGAACGATGCAAGTTTGTCTGCCAACTCAGCTGTAGCGGGCACTCGTGTTTCTACGAAATGTCTGACCATCCCGTACAACGACAGGAGCTCACTTGCTGACACGTTCAGCTTATCAGCATTCTCTCCCGAAGCCCGCCAGTGGCTGAAGACACGGTGCAGCTGGCTGCATTTGGTTTTGTGCACATGGCAAAACTGCCACGAGGTGTCTTGTAGGAACAATTCAACATCACTGTGCATCACCCCAACAGATTTACATGCTGCCAACAACAAAGATACTTCGTGAGTCAGCACACCATGCTGCAGCATATTGTGGACCCAATCCCACGTCATGGCCTGCACGGGGTCTAAGAACGGACGTAGCTCTTTGTTTGACAACAGTCCGTGGCAATGCCAATTGAGGCCGTAGGCCTGCTGCAACTCGTCGAACATAGCTTTGCTCATCGTGCCATTCTCGTACCGTTGTGCAGCGGCCGCAATGACGTCAACTGCAGTGTACACGTCCGATGCAGACCACGATCTGAACTTTGTATGATCCGTCTCGCAGAGCTCTGTGTAGCCGGGCCGCATCGTCGCCAGCCCCGAATTCTCGATAAGGTTCGGAGACCGAACTCGATTGAGGGTTGCAAGCAAGTCTTGTTACCAGAAACGCATCGGACAAAGATTTGTACAAACCGTTTCACAAACATTTGGAAACGTACAAGGCCGAAGCCTATACTCCTCACAACTCAACAATCACCAGTAAGGACCCCGAACCTTCTTAAATACATTCGGGTGCTTGAAGCAGGGTTTCATGGATGAGTGCCCTTTCCAGCCATAACACTTTTGCCTGATTCGGGACGCAACACACCTTCGAAACTGAAAACTAAATACGAAAAGGGAAAGGTCTGCGAGGTGATGGTGTGTTGCATCCAGTGACTCATAAGCGTCGCCACCCTTCGCCGTCTGTCAATAGAACTGATAGATTTGCGTAGATGATAAGTGGACCGTCTTCCAATTCGACTGCAACACCTGCTGTGCTAAATCCGAGTGGACCCTTCAATAAGTGATGCAGGAAAAGAGAAAGCATTCTGCCCCACCCGCCTTCGATTGTGTGCAAAATAGAAGATCTGATGATCGCTGGTGTCATCCAAGCTGCATCGTCTGAGAGGTGTGCTTGGCCAACTTCGAGAAAAGAACAACTGATAACCATGTTCTTCCTGTGCGATGTTGTGGCTCAGTCTGAAACGTTGTATTCCTGTGCTAGGACGTGACACGGTTTGGAAGCTTGGGCAATGTGCTGGATTGATTATAATATAAACGTGTCAAACTGTGCCACGTATCGCGTCATGCCTTGTATTGTTACAGTTCAGTTTGTTACCAGGAGCAAATTCGTCAAAGGCAACTATCAGTCGCCACGGGTGCGACTCGGTCGGCTTGGACTCGCGGGCAGCAGCTGCTATTATACTTCTCATCCGCGGCGATGTCCGAACTAACTCGGGAAGCAATCTGCCAGGCGATATGAACTCCCAATCGAACGGGCCAGACCTTGTCTCTACACGCTCAACGATGCTGATGGCATCAAACCTGTGCGGTGCCCTTGCAGTCTGCCCACACCGACGTGTGCATGGGGCGTTGCTGAAACATTTACGGTTGACAGCAGTCAAATCACTTGATGATGGAACATAGGCGACACGTTGTGCCCAATACAATTTGCAATATCGGAAGTAGTTGCCGCTTACGGTTGGAAGCGGTGCAACCGCTTGATTGATGAACCCATGCAACCCGTTGTGTGCGATAATATTTGCAAAGGGCACCGCTTCAGCACTGCATCAGAAAGACTCTTCCGCTGGATGCCATCGACATCTACGCCTGAATCTTTCAATGTTTTCATAGCGGTCGCCAGTGCTCTATCGCTGATGTTCGTAATGGCAGCCAGGCGATGCACAAGCTCGCCATGACACACCCTCGCACGCACGGCCCGACCCTCCATAGCGAAAACATGGGGCGGGGGCCAGTGCTGCGAGGAGCACGAGCGGAGTCGCTCAGATTTCTACAGTCGTTGCAGAAGATAAACGCTATCAAGTGAGCATCTTTTCGGCTTCACACTGTATCGGACTATTTGCGAGTGCACATGCATTGGAAGCGGCAGTGCCGCATGCTTGCTGCAGCAATCCCACACCACCACTCATTTCTAATCTATCAACATTACCATTGCAGTCGAGGTGTGTGCTCGGAGAAAACAAACTAACTGAATTTGAGACGTTATGTTACAGACAGTGCCAGCGAAGACGATTGAAAGGGCAACGAACGTTGCATCAATGCATGCACGGAATGCACTTAATTGAGCTTGGTAAACAACATGTGTGTTTGGCCCACTTAGAACATGTTGTCAATGTGGACAATGCTGTGCAAGTGTGTATCACAATATTCATGCAAGCGGCATTGCCGCATCCACCTGTACTTGAGGCACGTGATCTACGTGTTGGATACCCCATGTTGAGCCCAGTTGGAGACAAGTGTGCACACTTGCAACGCTCGATGTAATTTCGCAGCCGCCGCTCCAGCAACTGCGACCGCACTGTCTGCATAAGCCATGTCTCACCTAGACACAGGCCCTGCGGATGGTGGCCATCACTTGCTTACAGAGGACGATCGCCTTCTTGCACTCAGCCATGCGTTGCGAGACTTCCTAGAGGCAACTTGATGGAGTTGCCACTCGCATATGAAAGGTCTGCCTCACAGCTCTGGTTTGCGAATGCGAACGAACCGCATGGTGTTCATGCATAGGTTAACAATACCGCAGCGGCCGGTGCCGCATGACAATATGAACGGATCGATCGTATAACAACCTGTGGCATCACACATTGCAGGATATTCATGCAAGCGGCATTGCAGCAAGACTATATGACTGCATCACTCGTGTGACAACTAGCGACATCACACGTAGCAGAATATTCATGCAACGGGCATCGCCGCCTGATGACGTAACCTGCATGTCATAATTTGCGACGACACGAGCGACGCTTTGCACACGTCCTTCAAGTCCGGCAGTTGGGCCTTACCTTTCCCTTCATCTTTCAACACTTTGTTTGCATCCATAACATACTTATTGATCGTCGCGGCCCACTCCTTGATGGGGTCACTGATCACGGCAGGCACGTCTAAAAGCCAGCAGAGCTGAAGAGATCAGCCAACCTGGCTTTTGTAGGGCCGGTCTTCACGATGACAAGCTGTGCACACTTCACAGCTTGGTCTGCAGCTTTCTAGTTTTTTCTTTTCATCCGCAATGCGAGCCGCCGCCTTATCTTTCTCCTTCTTGGCAAGCTTATCTTGCTTCTCCTTCTTCTTATCCTTTGATTTCTTTGACTTCTTATGCTTGTCATTGCTGCTGCTGGAGGAGCTAGATGACGATGACGTCGAGCTGTCTCTCGGTGCAGCTTCCTCTACATCGGCATCCTCATCCGGTTCTCCGTCGCAGATGGCCTTAATCCGCTTGCCACGGTGCTGCCGCAATTTGGTAATCCGCTTATTGCCAGTCGGACCAACACCCGCAGCGTCACCAAGAGCAAGCGCACCACCAACAGTTTCGGACCTCCGGTCGCCTTTGTGGCCCCATGTGCTCGTTGAGTGCTTGTGAATTCTGTAGGTCGTACCAAGGATGGGGTGCTCCTCCTTGTCATGCTCCGGTGTGAGACGTTCGATGCGATCAATGTCGTACCCTTGTGCCTTCCAATATGTCAATGGCTCAAAAGTGCCTCCGAGGGCGTAGCTCTCGCCAGCTTCATTGAACCGGGTCAACGTGTCTTCGGCGAGCTTCTGCAACTCCTTGCCGTGGGCATTCTTGATAGTGTTCCAGAACTCAGCCATCTGGTTTTCAGTCATCTTGTTGAACTCAGGCGGTGGCCAACTGTCAAATGCAACTCTCAGCGATTGGGCCTGGCACACGACATTGTGCTATATGTGCACAGAGTCGTCGAACTCGTGTGCAACGAGTAACCGGGTCTCCGTTCGC
>CAIYBQ010000478.1 GCA_903924445.1 uncultured Armatimonadota bacterium
AGCCCATGGTTGTGTGAGTGAAGTTCTAAAGGGCGCCTTGGTGGAGGCCGGAGGCAGATACCGCGCGAAGCCAAATGGGATGCATCCATAAGCCGTAACGCAACAACGAATCGATACGTGCGGGAAGACACGACGGTCAGCCCCAACGCAGATTTTGTCAACAATGCCCATTCAGCGGTTGTCCAATGGCCTGAATCCTGCAAACATCGCCAATACTAGACACTCTGTCGCGTTATCGGTGTGCAGATTTGTGGTGTCTGAAAGGTCGTGAACAGATGATAAAGCGAGTTGGGGATATCGCACGCTGGCTTCGTTCGGTGAACGATGGCTGTACCTTTACACTTGGTACTCCCGCTACGAAGCAGCAGCCTTCGGAGAGTGGGACGTTTACCACAGCACTCACATCGTACGATCGTGGGCCGGGTCTTCATAAATGGCAGCACTACATTGAGTTTTACGACCGGCGCTTCGCAAAGCTGGATCGCCCGCTGCGCATTCTCGAAATCGGTGTTCAGAGCGGTGGTTCGCTGCACCTCTGGAGCCGTCTTATACATCCGGAAAGCACAATCGTTGGTATCGATATCAATGAACCTTGTCGCCGCTATGCCGGCGGAAACATCATTGTTGAGATTGGCAGCCAAGCGGATCCCGAGTTTCTGAATGAGATTGCCGCAAAGTATGGCCCATTTGACATCATCGTGGATGATGGTAGCCACATCCCTGAACATCAGGAGATTTCGTTCCGCACGCTGGCAAAGCACATTGCCCCGGGAGGTGTTTACTTTATTGAAGACATCCACGGCCGGCGCAATCCGTTTACGGGATTTGTGTTCGGTTTGGCGATGCAGTTAAACGAAATGTCACTCGACACAGATGTGTTTGATTGCCACGTTAATAGCATCCAGCGGGCGATCACATCAATAGAATTCGGTGCGTTCTTTGCAGCTGTTTTGTTTCGGGAAAAGCCACTTGAAAAGCTGGTTGCATCCAAGTGGGGGGATGACTGGATTCCCTATAAATAGGCACGGATGAACCTCACGAAACGTCTACGGAAGTCCTCGCCTACACGGAACTTTTTATTCAAGCGCCAAATCTTCAGTAAGCAGCCTAGCAACGCGATGCGAGGTGGGATGTTGAGCGCGAGGGCCGGGAGACGAAAGTGGAGTCACCGTCAGGAGTGGTGTCAGTGTGTACCGGCGACTTCGGCACGAACGCGAGGCACCCACCACGCGAGCGCATTGACAGCCTGATAAGCAATTGTTTACCGCGGGAGGGCGTGGCAGCCCTCCCCTACACAGAGAGTTTCACATCCGCCTAGCGTGTGTCATCAATAGCAACGGCGCTTTCCCTATGCGGCCGGACACAGCGGCCCTCCCCTACGCGGAAACCATCACGAAACGCCACGTCCAAGCCGAAAGTAAGCCAGCCCATCAAGCGGAGCGGGGTGTCTGCTGGAGGCCGGAGGCAGATACCGCGCGAAGCCAAATGGGATGCATCCCTAACCCGTAACGCAATAACGAATCGATACGTGCGGGCGGGTACAGCGGCCTGCCCCTACGCAGATTTAGTTAAGGCTTGCCGCCCGGTGCTCCAAACATCTGACCCATCCCCGGCTCATACGGCAGCTGCTTGAAACCCTTTGGCGCGGCGAACAATGCTGCCGGCAATGGCTTGGTATCCAACTTTACGACCTCGTTTATCATCGTAAACTTCGGCATCCCCTTCATCTGCTTCGCAAGCTCGGGATTCGCACCGCCAATCGTCTGGCTGATTTCCGTACGCAGAGGAAAGCCTTGAATACCAGCGATCGTCTGCTTGAACTCGGGCGTGATGAACTGACTCATCATCGATTCCAGCCCACCTGGCAGGCCCCGATGCATATTCGCAAGCTCAGGATCCGTGCACGTCCAGACGACGAATTTGAGCGTCATCGTCATTTTCATGCCTTGCGCAGCAATGGTCTCCGCAGATTTGCGCACACGCTTTGCAGACTTGGAACCGCTTGCCCCGCCACCCATCGCTCCGCCCATCGACATCGCCTCGCGCGGAATCGTCATCTCTAGCGAAACTTCGACCGTTGTCGGCTGCACCTTGCGTCCGACGATCACCTTGCTTGTCGTCCCACGTGTGACCCTGGGCGCGCCGATAGGCTTGATCATCTTGCGGACCATGTCCATTTCGGTGCTGCCTTCCATGGGGTCGACATCCACCGGCATCGCGTAAAACTGCTTCTTCGCCGTGTCGATAATCATCGTCGTGCGCGGCCCTGCAAGCATCACCGTACCGCCCTGCTCTGAGCGCATCCAGCCGTTTTGGTACTTGGCGATGGTTTGCATCCCGGCAGTCGCACTCTTAGGCGCGCCGGCGCCGGCGGTGTAAAACTTTGATGTGACAGTCGCATCGGCGATGGCGCCAGAGGGGATGCAAGAAACGATGGCAGCGAGTGGGATGATCAGGGCTGGAGCGAATTTGATGCG
>CAIYBQ010000479.1 GCA_903924445.1 uncultured Armatimonadota bacterium
GCCGCTGGGGTGCTCGATACGCTTGGCGCGCTTCGTGAGGATTACCTCAATCGTCTCGGGACACGCTTTGTGTATCCAAGCGATGAGTTCTACTTAATGACCAATCGGGAGATTCCAAGTCGTCCAGAGTACGAGGGATTTCCACAGCTTGAGGATGGCGTCGGACTGGTGCGCTTGTTTCTTGATTCACTGAACAAGGTTCGCAATACGATGCCAGCTACCGTGGTCAGCCCTGGTAGCTACACGTTTGTGACTGGTGAGGTTGCAGCGCCGTTGCTGCGAACGCTGGCCACAACCCTTTCGGAAATTGAGGGAGTCTCAGTGAATGTCTGTGCAGTGCATAATTGGTTCTTCGAGGGGAATATCAATATTGCAGGGTTAATCGTGGGCCGTGACATCGTGCGAGCGATGGAGTCCTTCGATGCTAACGAGACGATCGTAATTCCAAGTGTAATGTTGCGGGATGGCGAAGAAGTTTTTCTGGATGAGATGACAGTGGATCAACTGGAAGAAAAGCTTGGGAAACGTGTGATGGTGATTGAGCGGACCCCAGAAGCAGCACTGGATGCTGTTATCAACCCGGGCAAGCTCCGGAGGCATGTTCGAGATGGCAATGTTTAATCGACTTTTTCAACTAGCAAGCACCCGCCGCACCACTGCGGTAGTGGCAACCATCGCTGCTACAGCGTCATTTGCGATTGCATCCGCATCGGGTCCGTCGCTCCGTGTCGTCATTTTCGGAGGAGGTCCCACCCCCGAGAGTAACCAAGTTGCGATTGAAAATAATGTCAAGTGGATGATGTCTATTCTCCCGGAATGGTCGAATTCATTTGTGATGTTTGGAGATGGTACGAGTACGACTGAAACGGTCCAGATATCGCCCGTGCGTACAAAGGCACACAGGGTATTGGCGACGTTTTTTGGAGATGGCCCTACAGATGTTGCTAGAGATACGCCGATAGCCTACCGACCGAGCTCTGTCAGTCGGATTGATGCTGCGAGTAAGAAGTCGTCGATTGAGGCGGCATTTGGTCAGCTTGAAAAAGAGCGTAGCAAGGACCCAGTATTCCTCTACTTTACGGGGCATGGCTCGCGTGGACGAACGGGCTTTGATACGAATCGCTACGATTTGTGGCGTGAAGAGGGGATGACCCCCGCGGAGCTCGCTACACAGCTCGAGAAGGTCAAAAAGGGTGTCCCTGTCACGATCCTAATGGTTCAGTGTTTCAGTGGTGCATTTGCAAATGTCATCTTCGAAGGTGCAAATGAGCAAAATGGCCTCCTTGACCGTCAGGTCTGTGGCTTTTTTGCCGCAACTCCGGACCGTGTAGCCGCCGGGTGCACACCAGAGCTGAACGAGGCTGAATACCGAGACTTTTCAAGCACATTTCTAGCGGCGATCACCGGCAAAGACCGTGTTGGTCGCACGGTGCAAATGCCTGATTACAATGGTAATGGCTGGACGGGCTTTGATGAGGCTTACTACTTTTCGCTGATCGAAGATCCATCCATTGATGTCCCTGTTGTGACTTCTGATGCGTTTTTACGGAAGTTTGTGCCAGTCACCGACGACAATGAGGTTGCAGAAACCCCTTGGGCGGATGTTCTCAAGTGGGCTAATCCTGCGCAAAGAGCGGCACTCGTTGGTTTGTGCGAGAAAATCGGCGGAGAAGCGCTGACGGAAAAGCGGCTGGAAGTGGCTTTGTCCGAGTTTCGTCGACGTGGTCGTCAAGGGGATGCACAAGTCGTGTATCCGTCGGATGTCAGAGACGATCTGGCGAAGTCTGTAGCTGCACTGTCTGCACAATTTCCAAATCTTTCGCGCCGCGGTGGTACGGATCCAAATCTGTCCCGTGTTGACAGAGGGCGTGCCGTACATTTCCTACAAGCAAATCCTGAGATTTTGGCAAGCTACCTCAAAGTTTGCGACAAAATTGATTCTGCTCAGGATGTTGCTGAGGCAGATGCGGTTCGCGGAGCCCGATGGATACGCCTTCTAAGGCTTGGCAAGTCTATTGTTCTAGAACATCGTCTTCGGGAAGCCAAAGACCGGGGAACTATCAAGCGGTTTGAGGCATTACGTAAACTCGAATCTGGAAATCCGCTCCGGTCGTAATTGCATCGGAGACAGGTACACTCACTCCAGATTGTGAAAAAAGGTGCAATGTAGCCATGCCATTCGATGGGACGTTGGATTTTGTTCGGGCGCTTGAAGCGAAAGGTGAGCTGAGACGGATTTCTGTCGAAGTTAATCCCGTCCTTGAAATGACGGCGATGGCAGATCGCTTGGTGAAAAGTGGCGGTCCTGCTGTCGTTTTCGATAATGCCACCGGCTCACAATTCAGTGTTGCAATCGGTATGTATGGCTCCGATAAGCGCATGGCAATGGCCCTCGGCGTGACCTCCTTGGATGACGCTGCGAAGCGTATAGCAGATTTGGTCGCCTTGCCGTCCACGATGCCTCCTACGATGCTTGGGAAGGCGATGTTGCTTCCGGGGCTTGCTAAAATTGGCCG
This sequence comes from uncultured Armatimonadota bacterium, assembly GCA_903924445.1. Taxonomy (GTDB): domain Bacteria; phylum Armatimonadota; class Armatimonadia; order Armatimonadales; family Armatimonadaceae; genus CAIRTT01. The sequence goes on from CAIYBQ010000479.1 coordinate 2,517, forward strand.
GGATGCCGCACCGCGTATTGTTAGTAAAGGGAGATGCCAAGACATCGTTTGGCAAGGAGATGACGTTAAGCTAACGGCGCTTCCTGTGCTAAAGTGCTGGCCACTCGATGGGGGACGCTTTATTACGTTGCCGATGGTGTTTACAAAAGACCCGGTTTCGGGAAGTCGCAATGTTGGGATGTACCGCGTTCAGGTCTATGATGACAATACGGCTGGGATGCACTGGCAGCGCCACAAAGTTGGAAGCCGTCACCACGCCGAGTATGAAGCGCAGAACAAACCCATTCCAGTTGCGGTAGCTCTGGGGGGAGATCCCTGTTATGCATATGCGGCGACTGCGCCGCTCCCGGATGGCATCGACGAAATGGCATTCGCAGGCTTCCTCCGAAAAAAGCCAGTCGACATGGTCCGCTGCAAAACAGTCGACATTGAAGTACCCGCAGATTGTGATTTTGTCTTGGAAGGCTTTGTTGCTCCATCCGAACGCCGGATCGAAGGACCCTTTGGAGACCACACAGGCTTTTACACGCTTGAAGAGCCGTATCCGGTTTTTCATATAACAGCGATAACGATGCGTTCGGATGCGATATATCCTGCGACGATTGTTGGACGTCCTCCGATGGAGGATGGCTGGCTTGGAAAAGCGACAGAACGCTTGTTCCTTCCACTCGTCAGACTCTTTGTCCCTGAAATTATCGACTACAACCTGCCCGTCGAAGGCACCTTTCATCATGTGGCAATCGTCAAGATTCGCAAGCGATTCCCAGGTCACGCCCGGAAGGTGATGCATGCACTGTGGGGGCTTGGTCAGATGATGTTCTCAAAGATCATCATTGTTGTTGACGAATCCGTTGATGTTCAGAACCTTGGAGAAGTCCTCTGGGCTGTTTCAAACAACATCGATCCGCAGCGCGATACCGAGTTTGTGATGGGGCC
>CAIYBQ010000480.1 GCA_903924445.1 uncultured Armatimonadota bacterium
AGCAGATGATGATTGTTGCCGAGTTAATGGAAGAGCGCGGGTTGAAGATTCCATTGCTCATTGGTGGTGCAACTACGAGTCGCAAGCACACTGCGGTGAAGATTGCACCAAAGTATTCCGGCGGTGTCGTCCATGTCCTTGATGCCAGCCGGGCAGTCCCTGTTGCGACAAGCCTTGTGTCAACAGAATCATCCGCATTTTTGGATGCGAATCTGGCTGAACAAGCTGTTTTGCGTGAGCGTTTCGCACGTAAGCAAGCCGGTTCAAATCTTATACCACTCGGGCTGGCTCGACAGAACGCTGAAGACATTCAATGGGATGAGCGCCCAATGGTGACTCCAGCAGATCCATCAGCACACATCGGTGAGAGTCTCGACTTGAGCATTCTTCGGGACTTCATCGACTGGAAGCCATTCTTCATCACATGGGACCTTCATGGCAGCTATCCGGAGATCTTGACCGATGAGGTCGTCGGTGAAGTTGCGACGAGTCTTTACCATGATGCCCAAGTGATGCTTGCAAAGATCATCAGTGAGAAATGGCTAGAAGCCAAGGCATCATATGGCTACTACAGAGCCCGTAATTCGGGAGATGATGTTGTCATTTCGGATGCTTCTGACTGCGAACATGTCCTCCACTTCCTTCGCCAGCAAGGTTCCAAAACCAGCGGCTCAAAAAACAAGTGTCTTTCAGATTATGTAAAGCCATCTGATGACTGGATTGGGATGTTAGCAGTCACTGCTGGACATGGATGTGCAGCACGCGTTGATGAATTCAAGGCGAATGGTGATGACTACAGTGCGATCTTGCTTGAATCCCTTGCCGATCGATTCGCAGAGGCTGCCGCAGAATATGTTCACCATGTGATGCGCGAAAACTTCGGGATTGAACCCGCTGATATGCCGCTGCAGCAAATGATTGCTGAGAACTATATCGGTGTCAGGCCAGCCCCCGGATATCCAGCATGTCCCGACCATATTGAAAAAGTAACACTTTTCAATGTCCTTGATCCTGACCGTGTTGCTGGAATCACGCTGACTGAGAGTCTGGCAATGGAACCTGCGGCATCTGTCTGCGCCATCGTGTTCCCGAATGCGGAAGCTAAGTACTTCAGTGTTGGAACATTGGCCAAAGATCAGGTACTTGACTATGCCGCGCGTACTGGACGACCTGTGGCACAAGTTGAAAAGTCGCTTGATGCCTATCTGGGCTATGATGACTAACGGGGACCTATAGGCATGAATGGATGCGTAGTTGTTACCGGCTCGGCTCATGGCATAGGAACATCCATAGCCAAAGCTTTCTTATCCACTGGTACACGCGTGTTATTGGCTGATGTTAATGAGCACCTGCTCTCAGCGACGACATCGGATTTAAAGGATGTTTACGGTGACCTAGTCTTTAGTGTTGCTGCTGACTTGTCATCCCCCGCGGGTGTTGAAAAGGTAGTAACAGCTGCCAAGCAGCTTCCTGAGCGTGTGGTGTGCATCGTTAATAATGCGGCTGACCAGACTCCAGGAACAACTGAGACCACGAACGTGGATATGTTTCAAAGGACTATGTTCATCAATGTGACTGCGCCATTTCTTCTTGTGCAAGGGTTACTCGATGATCTGATTGCAACCAAGGGAACGGTAGTCAATGTTGGTAGTTTGGTTGGTAATCATCCTATACCGGGTCGTGTCGCGTATAACACATCTAAAGCTGCTATCGCAGGCCTGACACGCTCCTTGGCTGTCGATTTAGGACATGCGGGTATCCGCGTAAATGCAGTCGCACCAGGGCACATAATGACCGATGGCGAGCAGTCATGGAAGGCTGTTTATTCAGATTTCCAACAACGTATCTTCCCGACCAGTTATGCTCTTGGCCGCGTTGGCCATGCAGAAGAAGTGGCTGCAGCCATCGTATTTCTGGCATCCCCAGCCGCGCACTTCATCTCTGG
>CAIYBQ010000481.1 GCA_903924445.1 uncultured Armatimonadota bacterium
ACCCTTGCCGATTTCCCCGTGGGAGAGGCGGCTCGCGTACCCGATGGCATCATTTCCTCATTCCGCAAATCCTCGATAGTGCCATAGAGCAGCGTCCGGTCGGATGCGTGCATCGTGATGACGCGGTGCTTGACGACTTCAAGGACATCAAGAGGATCTTCACCAGCGAGGAAGGCATTGGATGGATCGTAGTTAATCATAAAGCGCGGGTGGTCGATACGCGCGATCAGGGCCGCGATGCGCTCGGATGACTGCGCCCATTCGGGGTAGGTCCAGTAGTTGTCCTTGTAATGGTTTTCGAGGATGAGGGTGATGTCGTAGTCATCCGCTGCTTTGAGACAGGACTCGATGGCGCCGGCGACGCGGTCAAGCCCCTGCTCGGTGGTGAGGTCGGGGCGGCGCTGCCCGGAGAGAACGCGGCAGTATTTGCCATCGAATGCGGATGTAAGCTTAATCCACTCAATTTCTTTTGCGATTTCGGCATCGATATTGTCGCTCGTGAAGTCTGGGGAGCAGCAAAGCATCGGCATTTCGAGGCCATGTGCATCGAGGCGCGCGCGGATATCGGCAATCCAAGCGGCATCGGTTTCCATAAAGCCGGCGTAGAACTCAAGGCCATCCACACCGAGGGTGGATGCCAGCTCAATCCACTGCGGGACGGTCATGGTTTTGTGGATGCAGAGCTCATCCATGTAGCATTTTGGAAACGCGGCGATACGGGGTTGGTTCATGGGGGATGTCCGGTTGGTTGGATGTGGTCCAAGTGTATTCAGCGGTGAATGCGTAAGCGGGACCTGGAAACAGTGCAATTGTAGCGTGGATTCGGGGCGTCGGTTGGTAGAATCCGTGCTGTGATAACCGCAGAAATTGTTTCTATCGGGACGGAGCTGCTGCTCGGGCAGATTCTGGACTCGGATGCTCCATTTTTGGCGCAGCGTCTTTCCGCGCTTGGCGTGAATGTCTTTTTCCGCACGACGGTTGGCGACAATGCGGTGCGTGTTGGCGACACGTTGCGTCAGGCGTTGTCGCGCGCAGATATTGTGATTTGTATCGGCGGCTTGGGCCCGACGCAGGATGACCTTACCCGGGATGCTATCGCGGGTGCGCTTGGCGTTCCGTTGCAGCGCGACCCGGTGTTGGTGGCGCATTTGACGCAGTGGTTTGCGCGCAAGGGAATTATGCAGCCGAAGCCAAGTATTTTCCGCCAGGCGGATGTGCCGGTGGGCGGGCTTCCGATGCCAAACAGTTACGGGACGGCGCCGGGGCTGTGGATTGAGCATGGTGGCAAGGTTGTGGTGGCGCTGCCGGGTCCGCCGAGCGAGTTTGAGCCGATGGTGGAGACGAGTCTGCTTCCGATGCTACGTCGGTATTTGGGGACATCCGAGCAGGTGATTGTCAGCCGCACGCTGCGCCTCGTGGGCATGGGCGAGGCGGAGGCGGAGTCACAGCTTTTGGACCTGATGAAGGGTTCGAATCCAAGTGTTGCGCCGTATGCAAAGCAGGCGGAGGTGCAGCTGCGCGTGACGGCGAGTGCTTTGACAACCGAGTTGGCGAATGCGCTGATTCAGCCAGTTGTGGATGAGATTAAGTCCCGGCTTGGGATTGCGGTCTATTCGGACAACGATGATGACTTGGAAACCCGTGTGGTGATGATGCTTGTTGAGCGCGGCGAGATGGTTGCGATGGCGGAGTCGTGTACGGGTGGGCTGCTTGCGGGGCGAATCACGGCGGTTCCTGGGTCGAGCGAGGTCTTTGGGACGGGTGTCGTGGCGTACTCCAATGCGACGAAAGTTGCGTTGGTTGGCGTGCAGCAGGCGACATTGGATGCGGTTGGGGCTGTTTCCCACGATGTTGCTGCGGAGCTGGCGGTCGGGATCCGCAAGGTTTCTGGCGCGACGTATGGCATCGGGATTACGGGTATCGCGGGCCCTGGTGGCGGCTCGGATGACAAGCCGGTTGGGCTTGTATTTGTGGGCCTTGCGCATCCGGATGGCGTTGATGTTATTCGCACGGTGCACACTGGTTCGCGTCAGGATGTCCGTTTGCGGAGTACGCAGCAGGCGCTTGGGATGTTGCGCACAGCAATTCTGCACCGAAGCGGTGCCACTCTCTAATTAATCCCTTTAAAGCAAACAAATGTTTGTTATAATGTCACACAGGTAATCCATTCAATATGCGTCTCTTTCTGTCGATCCCCTTATCGCCCGCCGTTCTGGATGCGCTTTCGGCCGTTCAGCAGCAGCTGGTTGCCGCTGTGGGTGAGGAGCATTTGAAGCTGGTGAAGCCGACGGATTTCTACTGCACGCTTCTGTCGCTTGGCGACCGGGATGCGAGTCAGTGGGAGGGCGTTGTGGATGCATCGGTGGTCGTCGCGGCTTCGGGTCAGCCATTCGATATGCATCTTTCGGGTGTGAAGTCGTATCCGAAGGTTGGTCCGGCGCGGACAGTTTTGTGTCCGCTTGTTGGGAGTGGGCTAGCGGAGTGGCAGAAGCTGATTGGTGTGGCGGAGCCTTGGTTTATCCCGATGGGTGTGCCGAAGTCGGGTGGTTTGCAGCCGCATATTACGCTTGCGCGGGTTGTACCTAATGGTGATGGAGCCCACGTTGCGGCGGCGCTTGCGGGTCTGTCCCTCGATGTCAGCTGCGTTGTGGATCATATTGACCTCATGGAGACGTTTCTTGATCCATCGGGTGCCCGGCATGAGGTGAAGCTGCAATTCCCTCTAGGTGGTGGGGTTGCGTAAAAATATTGTGCGTGTTGTGTAGTAATGGGTGCATTTCGCGCGTTAAGTAAGGTGTGTGGTTGGTGTATGTCACCTAAGCGCAGGTGTATCGCCCCATGTTGGGCAGAGGTTATAGATGATGGTTTGGCTTGAGACGTATTCGTACGAATGAATATTGACTCCAGCCTTTCCGCATCGCGGTGTTTTTCCAGAGTGATCTGGTGATGTAGGCTTTGCCCACCTCTTGAAGGTGTGGTGTATGTGTTGGTGGCTTTGCCATCACGTTTGTAAGTGATGCTGGTTTGGTTGGTTAGGTTTGGTTTCGTTGATAGAAAATCAAACTCCAACCATTCCGCTTTGCGGTGGTGTTTCAGAGTGATCTGGCACCGCTAAATGCTTTGGTGGCTTTGCCATCACGTTTGTAAGTGATGCTGGTTTGGTTGGTTAGGTTTGTTTTCTTTAGTAGAAACCAACACTCCGACCTTTCCGCTTTACGGTGGTGTTTCAGAGTGATCTGGCACCGCTAAATGCTTTGGTGGCTTTGCCATCTAGTTTGGTGATTTCGAAGGGATTGATGAATTATGGATAAGGCAAAGGCACTTGAAGTTGCGACTGCGCAGCTGGAGAAGCAGTTTGGCAAGGGAATACTTGTTCGTATGGGCGAGCGTTCTACGGAACCGATCGAAGTGATTCCTACGGGTTCCCTTGCGCTTGATTTGGCACTCGGTGTGGGCGGAATTCCACGTGGTCGGATCACTGAGATTTACGGCGCGGAGTCATCCGGTAAGACAACGATTGCGATGCAGATTGTTGCTGAGGCGCAGAAGCAGGGCGGTATTGCAGCTTATGTCGATGTCGAGCATGCGGTTGACCCCGTGTATGCCAAGTCGATTGGCGTTGATATTGACAACCTGTTGATTTCCCAACCGACGACTGGTGAAGAGGCGCTTGAGGTTGTTGACGCGTTGATTCGCTCGAATGCGGTCGCTGTGGTGGTGCTTGACTCGGTTGCGGCTCTGGTTCCCAAGGCTGAAATCGAGGGTGAGATGGGCGATTCCCACGTTGGCTTGCAGGCTCGTCTGATGAGTCAGGCGCTCCGTAAGATCACGGGTTCCCTGAGTAAGACGAATACATCCGCGATTTTTATCAACCAGCTGCGTGAGAAGATTGGTGTGATGTTCGGAAACCCTGAGACGCAGCCTGGTGGCCGTGCACTGAAGTATTACTCATCCGTCCGCCTCGATGTCCGCCGCATTGAAACCCTCAAGATTGGTACTGACATGGTTGGTATCCGCACCCGTGTGAAGGTTGTCAAGAACAAGGTTGCTCCACCGTTCAAACAGGCAGAATTCGACATCATGTTCGGGCAAGGAATTTCCCGTGCCGGTTCGTTGATTGATATCGGAACTGAGCTGGGTGCCATCACCAAGGCCGGTGCGTTCTACTCCTACAAGGGTGATCGTCTGGGACAAGGCCGTGAGAATGTCCGAAAGTATCTGCAGGAGCATCCGGAGATCATGGATGCCATCGATTCGGAAATCCGTAACTCCGGCAAGGCAGATGAAGTGTTGACATTGGGTACAGCTATCGAAGACTAAGCCTGTTACGGTTGGTAGATAAAGCTTAGAGTTAGAGGCGGTGGGGTGTCCGGGAGGCTTTCTCCTGAATGCTCTGCCGCTTCTTCGATTTAGGCTTCGAGAGTGCGTCATTACAATGCGCGTGATGTTGTTTTGACGATGAACGATCAGTGACTTGTGTCTACCGATGTGCAGGATTTCAGAAATCAACAAGGCGGTTGCACTCCCAAACAGAAGTACAACTGTATATGGTCACTCAGTCCACCTGGTTAGCGATGCTACTTCGCGTGGGCCAGCTCGTAGCTATCAATCTTCTCCGCGTGTTGCAGCGACAAGCCGCTGTCAGTATAAACAACAAGGTGGCCACGCCTCCCTTTGGATGCACAGCCACCTGTCAAAATTTCTCACCAACAGAAGTAAGAAACCTTACTTCCCGTGGGCCAGCTCGTAGCTATCAATCTTCTCCGCGTGTTGCAGCGACAAGCCGATGTCATCCAAGCCATTCCAGAGGCAGTGCTTTCGGAATGGATCGACATCAAAAGATGCGGTAAAGCCATCCGGGCCTACGACCGTTTGCGTTTCCAAGTCCACTGTTACATGGGAGCCTGGATTTGCCTTCAAAATTGCGAGAAGGGTCTCAACTTCATCCTCGGTCAGGATGACTGGAAGGATGCCATTTTTGTAACAGTTGTTGTTGAAGATGTCGGCGTAGCTCGGAGCTATCAACGCACGGAAGCCATAGTCAAGCAATGACCATGGGGCATGCTCACGGCTGGACCCACATCCAAAGTTCTTGTTTGCAACCAGAATCTCAGCACCGGCCAAGCTCGGCGAATTCAGCTCAAACTCAGGATTCGGCGTCGTGCCATCCGCAAGATAGCGCCAGTCGAAGAAGAGGAATTGACCAAAGCCAGTACGCTCGATGCGCTTTAGGAACTGCTTCGGAATAATCTGGTCGGTGTCCACATTGACGCGGTCGAGTGGAGCGGCAATCGATGTGACGGAATGAAACGGAGTCATGTGTAAATAATAACGCCCGGATGGAACGCATGCACCAAATGTTCGACCCGTTACGATGGCGGCATCGGTTTATTCACAAATCCCGTGCTATAAGTCCCGTCTAGATATGTTTTGGACTTACGACAAGCTTGAGTCGGAAAGCGTGACGTTCTTACCTTCTTTTGCGAAGCGCTGGCGCATGACTTCGATTGCTTCGGGGTTAGCATCCACCAAAATCGCATCCCGGCCGTAGGCCAGACAGCTTGCGCCAAGTGTCCCACTCCCGGCGAAAAAGTCGGCGCATAGCGCGCTAGGTGCGGTGTGAACTGTTACGATTCGGTCGATAATCGTACGCGGTTTTTGCGTAGGGTAACCTGTCTTCTCTTTGCCTGTCGGGCTGACAATGGTATTCCACCAGACATCCGTTGGGATTTTCCCCCGAGCCGCTTTTTCCGCACCGACGAGGTTGGGGGCCATGTACGGGATGCGGTCACTGGCATCCAAATCAAATGTGTAGTTCTCCGGGTCACGGGTGTACCAGAGGATATTGTCATGCTTTGGTGCCCATTTACGGGTCGGCCGCCCGCCGTAGTCGTATGACCAAATAATC